>NZ_JAEQCF010000196.1:0-2212 GCF_020738625.1 Microcoleus sp. PH2017_09_SFU_O_A | reverse complement strand
TATTAGGAAATATCTCTTAATTTAAATTCATTGTATATAGCCAAAATTTGATGATAATAATACCAAAATTAGAAAAGGTAGGCAAAAATATTTTTCATACGATGAATTTATGAAAATCCTTAGTCATCAAAACCAGAAGTGCGGAATGTGGGTTACATCGTTTGTCTAGAATGACTGTAGTTTAGACTAAAAAATGAGCGCAGCTAAAAGTAGCCACCTTTGAATCTCAGGCAAGCTGTTGCTAAAAAACTCAAAAAGTAGAAGATTAAATAGCTAACCTTGAAGACTTTTTGCGTCGAGAAACCCGTTTTTTAACGGTAGGATAGCATGGTGCCTTAGTTCGTACCCTTCCTTTTTCCCAGCCGGGGGATTTTCCCCTATGTTTAGGGATTTTTGTGGGAGTACCAATGTCAACTAAAAGCGAAAACATTGATTCGGCAACACGTCCAGGGGTTAAATTGATAGTAGCAGATTGCCAAGGTAAGACATTCTCAACCACTAAATCCCTAGCTAGCCAGAGTTGCCAACTCATCAACGGCATTAAATCACTCCAACGTTCAGATTGTTCAGGAGTTCTCAAGTTAGGCAATGTCCAATGCAATCTTTGCTTCGCAAATCGATACCAATGATCGACTCCAAAGCGTCGTAAATATTTGAACCAAACAGTTTCGCTTGGGTAGAGTTCGTTCTCCAACCCAAGCCAACCATAAGGGTGGAAATGGCTGACCATTTGACATGGGCTTCATTCTTTCCACCAGGATTAAATTGACTTTTTGTCCAGGGGCGCGATAAAAATGCAAGTCAATCCATTGTCTGACTCGGACTTTTCCCAAATCTGGATGTTCGTCAATTTCAATCTCTGTATCCGCTTGGAGCCATGTGGTTGGGTCATTGAGTCTCATTTTTTGCCCATGTTTGGGTGGTCTACCGCGACCACTATAGGCTGGTGGTGCTGACCACTCTTCAGGCATTCTTTCGGACTCTCATTAAACAATGAGCTTGAATGGAAGCTTGCTTTAGCGCTAGCACCCAACTTGCATTGCCATATTCTCGGTCTAAGACTGCTAATACTGGATTGATGCTTTGTTCACAGACAAGTTTAAGTTGGGAAGCTGCTTGAAGTATGGGTGAAGACCCACTACTTATTCTTTCATGGAGCAGGGGTAATGCCCAACTTCCGATCGCTTCAGGTATCCACGCAATTGTACTGTACCCCTGTCCCACAATGCAGCCGCTCTGAGATTGCTACTAATATATGTTCCGTTGGGGCTGCTTCTTTCTGTAATTGCTCTAGATACAGCAGCATCAGTTTTTTTCGGTCTGGTCTACAGTCTTGTAATGCTTCATAGATGCGCTTGCCATTGACGCTTGAATAATGGATTGAGTGAAAATTCCGCTAAACATGACGCATTTCTGGTGGTCATCACTGAATCCATCAGCTCGAATGTTGCATACGAGAGCTTGCACCAATAATTCATATGCTGCTTGACGAAAGTCCTTTAATCGTTCACTGTTCATTTAAGGAGTGGATAGGTTTTCTTTTTCACCCTCATTCTCTCCTGGCGCGGTGGCTCTAGTTCTTCTTTTGCCACCGTTCTCATCTTTGGTTAGTCTAAACTACAGTAAGAATGGCGAAGAGTTTTGCCATCAATTGCGATCACCTCTCCTGGATTAAAGCAACTAATAGATTGAATCCAACTCAAAAAATATTTCTGAAATTGCTCCGGCTTGAGACGAGAAAATACTCTCGCAATTGTGTCGTGTGAGGGTATGCCATTCGGTAATTATAAAATTTTCTTTAACCATTCGTATTTAGGTAGTGCCCTGAAGGAAAGGATAGTGTTTGCCATAGCGTGATATGACATTAGAAATTAATTGTTGCCCTAATTGTGGCTCAAAAGAAGTTAGTCGGAACGGTAAAACTCGGCATCATAAACAAAATTATAAATGCCGAAAATGTGGTCGTCAATTTGTTTTAAATCCTGCCTGGAAGCCTATTACAGAAGAACAAAAAGAGTTAATGTCACGGATGCTACTTGAACGTATTTCTCAGGCAGGAATTGCTCGGGTACTTCAAGTGTCAGAAGATACAGTGCAGCGATACGTTAATAGTCAAGCGGCTGCTGTTAAGAAGCAAGTGGAAGTGACTCCCAAAGAAAAAAAGCGCTTGAATGTTCAGATGGATGAGTTATGGTCATTCGTTGATAGTAAA
>NZ_JAEQCF010000027.1:46147-50370 GCF_020738625.1 Microcoleus sp. PH2017_09_SFU_O_A | reverse complement strand
GTAGACTGACATTCCGGGCATTGCATAATATTCCTTTTAAATGTGTGTGATTTGTGACGCTCCGACGACCATTTCATCATACCCTAGTTCAGCAACGCCACAATGTGAAGTAAAACGTGCTGCCCTCACCGGGCGTCGATTCTACCCAAATTTTTCCCCCGTGTCGATCGACAATTTTTTGGACGATCGTCAAACCTGCCCCTGTACCGCCACCATATTCGTCTTGTGCGTGGAGTCGCTTGAATATCTGAAAAACGCGCTCCAAATGCTGTTGGGGGATGCCAATGCCGTTATCTCGCACATAAAAGGTATATAAACTTGGATCTTTACTGCTAGCGGATTCTGATTCGATCAAACCAATTTCCACCCATTTCTCGGTTTTATTATTATATTTAATCGCGTTACTAATTAGGTTGAGGACTAACTCGCTAACTAGAGTGCGATCGCAGGCAACTGTCGGCAACGATTGAGTGCGAAACTCGATCGCTTGCGGAGGCCCGCCGATCTTTAAAATGTCGATCGACTGTCGCACTAAATCGTTGAGATTTGTCGGTTGGCGCGAAAGTTCGCTGCGTCCCAGCCTGGAATAGTGTAGCAGAGAGTTAATCAGATCTTCCATGCGTTGGGTTAGGCGCACCAGCGTTTGCAATTTAGCGATGCCATCCTCGTGCAACACCTCCCCGTAATCTTCTATCAAGAAATTGGAATAGTTATGAATGCCGCGCAGCGGTTCTTTGAGATCGTGGGATGCGACGTAAGCGAAGGCATCTAGTTCAGTGTTACTGCGTTCCAATTCTAGATTAATCTTTGCCATTTCATCTGCCTGACTGAGGATAATCCCGACGATCAGGCTGCACAGTTCGGTGGCGACTTCGATCTCGCAGGACTTCCAAGGTAACGAGCAGCCCTGCACCGTTTGTTGCCAGAGTTCAAAGGATTTGCGAGGAGACAACCGCATCTCGCGATCGATTGTGACTTCGACAGGTTTGTTCGGGTTGCCGCCCCAGTTGACTGTTTGAATCACTTCTGGACGGAACCAGAGTATATAATTTTTGTTGACTTTGGAAATTTCTAATGCTAACAGTCCACTCGCAACGCTCTTAAATGACTCTGCGGTTGGATAAATTTCAGATAGCGATCGGGTTTGAAACAGGTTGTGTTGAATTTGGCTTTTAATCCATTCCCGCAGGGCAGGAATTTCAGCTTCTGGCGGCGTTTCACCAATACAAATAACTTGTTCTCCCGCGCAAACCGCCACTCCCGTCGCACCCACCAGATCTAGCAGGTTCGAGTTGAGTTGAACTAATCCATCCCAGAAGCTTTTTGACTGAGATAGCGATTCTACAAACTTGCTTTGGAGCGACTTCAATGTCATTTTGTAGTCTAAGTCTTCACGATCTTGTTTGTTTGCAAGTTCGATCGACATTACCTGCCCCACAAACTCGCACATGGTTCGCACGCTATAGGGCACATAGTTCGGCGTCGAATGATGGCAAGCAATCAGCCCCCATAGTTTTTGGTCTTGGATCAGTGAAATAGACATGGAGGCTGATACACCCATATTCTTGAGGTATTCCAAGTGTACGGGAGACACGCTCCGCAGCACCGATAAACTCAAATCCGTCGGGCGCGAGTCTAAGGGATTGTGCGCTGGCACTAACGCCACAGGCTCATAGGAGGAGTCTGGAATTAACCGCAGCCAGTTGAGGGTATAAAGCTGTCTCGCTTGCTGGGGAATGTCGCTGGGCGGATAGTGCAAGCCCAGATAAGGCGTTAGCGTTTCTACCCGATCTTCTGCAATCACCCGTCCGGATCCTGCGGCATCAAATTGATATACCATAACGCGATCGAATCCAGTGATTTTTCGCACTTCTTTAACTACAACCTCGCACATTTCCAGCAAGGTTGGAGCCTTTTGAATTTTAGTAATCGTTCCTTTTAATCGCTGGTAAAAATGGAAGAAGTCTGTTTTTTGTCTTTTCTTTTTTGGTTCCAATTCTAAAAAAATTATGGTATTGCAGCGATGAACAATGCCATCAAAATGAAGTAATTTTGTTTGAGCTTTTAGAGAAATATCTAACGGATTCACATACTCAAAGTCTTCGCTTAAGCACTGCCGAATTGCATTAATCTGCTGAGGAGCGAGTAAGTTTAATAGCGGTTTGCCCAACAGATCTTGGGGCTGTTGACCTAGCAAAGCCAACGCGTTATTGCTGACCTGGACAATCTTCAAGTCAGGCTCCTGCAAAACCAACAGCACCCCGTGGGGCTGAATCAGCCCTGGAATTTGAATCGGTTCGCGATCGCAGTTGGTTAAATCGACAGTTTGGCTTAAATCAACAACCTGGTTTATCATAAATAGTCCGCGAAACTCCGGCTAAAAAAAATATTTGTGTTCAGGAAAGCACTTATCTAGTAGCTGTAGGGTGCGTCGCCCTTCAAACTTATAAATCAATACAGTTCACTTAACACTTTTTATACCCCGGAGATCCCCCTAAATCCCCCTTAAGAAGGGGGACTTTGAGAGCATTCTTGTCCCCCCCTTGGTTCGGGGGGTTAGGGGGGATCTCTCTTAAGTGAACCGTATTGACTTATAAATAAAAATCGATCGTCTCACATCGACGCACCTGGTTTCTGCCATGATTATTGTTAACAAACCTAACAATTATGTTGTGCCAATGGTTTTTATAAATAGTATAAAGCACTTCTCTAGGGAGCATCTCAGTTTTGCAAGAAGCATTTTTTATAGTAGTGCGAGCGGGGACGCTCGACTGTAAATGCCAAACTGAGATGCTCCCCTTCTCTAGAAGCTGGCAAAGAGCTGTTGAGAGACTCCCCGCACGTTTACACGCGGGAGTCTCTCGAATCCTTATTTATCCGATCTTAACTTGATTGAGCGCTGGTGGAAAGTTAAACAGTCGAATGCGCCAGCAACTAAAGCAGTTTAATTGTGTACCAGAAAGAATTGGTTTAAAGCCTCTCCTTAAAAGGGATAAATTAAAATCAGACGATTCATTACTTTAATCCTCTTCCTTCTTTTGTTAAGTGCTTTCAATTGTCAACTGTCAACTGTCAACTGAATTCATGCGACCCTTGCATATCTTATACCATTTAGAAAAAGTCGTGCGACCCAATAATTGTTGGGCGGATTGAAACGGAGGGTTGTTTCCACGAGTCCTATGTGTCAGGTGCGTCGCCACTCCCCAAGTCGATAGAATTTAGGGATTAAGAATAGCGACGCACCCTACGAATATTGTTGCATCGAGTCCTAACCGACGAAAGCGGTTGCGAGACTTGGTATCGCCCCAACCGAGCGCCTCAACTAAGAAATAGCTGCTCATTGCCGATAGCTAGCAAAGTCAATATAACTTGTTATTCTACTTTCAGGCGATCGCACTATCGGACTTGCGATCGCCCGCACGATCAAAATGGCGTCGCCACCTGTAAGCTGAGCCTTGAACCCAAATGCGGATGCTCAAAGGAGAGTTCCCGCGCGTGCAAGTGCAGCCGATTCGCAGGGGCGCGACATCCGTAAAGTCGATCGCCCAAAATCGGTATTCCCAACCCTCGAACATCCGCTGCATGAACCCTCAATTGATGCGTGCGCCCCGTCAGCGGCCAAAACTCGACGCGAGTACAATTTCCCTCCTTCGCCATTACCTGAAACCTAGTAATGCTGGGTTTTCCGCACTCCAAATTAACTTGCTGAACCAGGGAATTTTTCGGGTCTTTTTTTACCGGGAGTGCGATCGTCCCCGCCTCTATGTTGACAGTCCCCGAAAGCACTGCTTCATAAACTTTGTGAACCCGCCGTTTCTCAAATTGCAGGCTTAGTTGACTGCTGGTTTCTTTGTCCCGCGCCAGCAACAAAATCCCAGATGTTGCTAAATCTAACCGATGCACCGCCGTCAGTTCTAACCCATCCGGCAACAAGTTTTGCAAGCGACTCAAAACGCTATCTTGATTTTCCAGATAACGACCTGGAACTGACAGCAAGTCTGGGGGTTTGTTGACTGCAATTAACCATTTGTCTTCATAAACAATTGGCAGCATTTCCTGGGGATTGGTGACTGGCAAGATGCTCGTTCCAGCAAATTTTTTGAGATTTGTGGGATGGGCATCTTGCGCGCCCCAAGAGCGATCGGTAACGGGCAAGATGCCCGTTCCACCATGATTGTTTTGATGAGTTGTGGGGAGTAGGGGTTGGGCATCTGGCGCGCCCC
>NZ_JAEQCF010000027.1:0-46133 GCF_020738625.1 Microcoleus sp. PH2017_09_SFU_O_A | reverse complement strand
GTTGTGGGGAGTAGGGGTTGGGCATCTGGCGCGCCCCAAGAGCGATCGGTAACGGGCAAGATGCCCGTTCCACCATGATTGTTTTGATGAGTTGTGGGGTGGGCTTCTAGCCCGCCCCTAAAAGTCTGGCTTGTCGGGCGGGCTTCGATGCCACCATTAAAAGACTGATTTACACTTTTTTTTAATGGAGCTTTTGAGAGACTTTTGCTATTAGCTGGCTCTGAAAAAGCTGGGTAAGCTTTCGCCCCCGAAACAATTGGATTCTGTGGCAATCCTGACAGCAAAAAACCCATCAACGGCTGACACCGATCGCTACAAGCACCATAAAACTCTCCCGGAACTTTGTCACCCGATGGCGGCCCCCACCAAAATTCAGCCATTGCTAGCGGTTTCAGATTGTTTGCTGCCGCGCAGTGCAGCAATTTTGGCGCGCAGCAGTCGCCGGTGCCAGTCGGAATAGAATTAGTTGGCATCAATTCCTGGATCGATCGCGATTTTCCCAAAAAATTCACCAGAGTGTAAGCTGCGTGCATCTCGGCCTGAAGTTGGCGGGAAAGTTCTTTTCGCCCTTGTTTGAGCACCCGCATCCGCTCATTGGCAGCTTCAACGATCTTTTTTAGAGGCTGCAATATTGCATCCCGCTGCCGTTTTAATTGCCTGCATTCAATTCCCTCCAAACGGCTTTCTTGATTTAGTTTTTCCAGGGCTATTAAGAGTGTGTCTCCTGCGAGAGTTTGACTGCTTAGCTGACGTTGTTCGTCTCGCTGCTGCTTGCAATTGCGGTGCCGCGCATTCAAAACTTGCAATTGCAATTCAAATTCGCTCAATAAGGCTGCATATTCCTGTCGCTGCGGGAGTTGATTCAGTGCAATCAGTTCCTGTTTCATTGCTTCCAATTGGGCTAGCGTGCGCGCTTCTGTCAAAGCAACTCGCGATCGCCCCGGAATCGGTGGCACCCACCCGTCAACAACGCTAGAACCGTTCAGCAACCCAGAAAATGCTTTGAGAATTCGCTGTTCCCCCCAAGGCATTTCCACGAGCAAGATGCCGTACATCTTCCCCTCGCGATCGTAGGAATCGTCAGCAGCAAGGTACTGCATCAAACCCCTGGCGATTTCTTCAGACATTCGAGTACGTGGCAATCTCAGCAGATCCGCACTTTTAGGGCAATGCCCTTCGTACCAATAACTGGGGCTAGAGTCGATCGACCCTCCCTCTTCGTCGATCGACCTTTCCGTGAAATCTAAAAGCGGGTGTAGAGTTAGCATATTAAATTTGATTTAAAATCTCGATCGCGACATATTGGTTTGTATCCTAACCCTAGGCTGGGAAATACAGTTATACCATTTTTTTAAAGTTATGACAGACTTTGGCAAACAGGGAAAGTCTCTTATAAATCAATACGGTTTACTTAAGATAGTATACCGGGAAAAACGATGTGAAAAACAGACCCTGCGATTGCTCTGAGGCGCGAGCGCTGGGGACAAACAAACCTTGCCAACCCTGTGAAGATTGCCTTTGGCTTGCCCTATGTAAGATATCT
Organism: Microcoleus sp. PH2017_09_SFU_O_A; assembly: GCF_020738625.1. NCBI lineage: Bacteria > Bacillati > Cyanobacteriota > Cyanophyceae > Oscillatoriales > Microcoleaceae > Microcoleus > Microcoleus sp. PH2017_09_SFU_O_A. Next base: position 44,590 of record NZ_JAEQCF010000027.1, on the reverse strand, counting down.
GCTTATCCAAACCAAGTTCGCTCCAGATTTGGTTTACATAGCGAACGTTATCCCCCTGGTAGTCAGTGCTAGAACCATTATCTTGTTTTCCAGTCAACGCATGACCAAGCTCGTGAAGTAGGGCACCAAGTAGCGAGTACGGTACTGCTTTGCCAGTATCGTTTATGTAACTCACATCGCTAATATACGAAGGATCTATTATAACAATGCCCCTGCCAATAGCAGCTTGAAAAGTGTCCCGCCGGAATCGTATCTCTATTGTGTTCCCGGCATTAATCCAATTGTCGAACATAGTCTTAGCTGTGGACGAACGGTCGTATGCTGTCTGCAAAAGGGTAAGGATTTGTGCCTCTTCGGCGACAGTAGTAAAACCTGTGAACGTCGTCTTTTGAGAAAAAGTCCAAGCCATAATTTTTTTCCTTAACGAAGAAGGTCGTTAATCCGGTATCGATCGGGGGTGAATAGGTCTTTGAGATCGAGAAGGCTTTCGTAGCGGATCTCAGTCGTTTCTGACGCGAAAAATTGGTCAATCAGAGCCTTGGTAAGATCGGTATATCCGATCGCTGCCTTCCCAACAGCTAATTCAAAAGCACGGGCTACTGACATGTAAAACGGAATCAAGGTGGTTTGCCACGTATTGCGAAACAGCCAAAAGATTTCCGGGGGCAAGCGCTTTGAAATACTGGCTAGGGCGGCAGGCTGGGCTTCTGGAGACGGTGCAAGCAGCACAGAGTCCTTGTAATCTTGTATAAATTGCCTGAAGATGCCGTTATCAATCGGAAGCAGAGGATTGGTGGGTGGGGCGCGTATGCCCGACATCAGTGCCTGATCGAACAGAAACTGTCGTTCGTTCCATAGGAACACGGCACGCACAACGAGCCTGGGCGATCGGCTGAACGTGAGTTTTACCCAAGGACTATCCAAATGCCTGGCATCATTAGATTCTGTACGCTCTAAATTGAACGGTGCTAAGGGCGCAGTCTTGACGAGCCGACGGTAAACGAAAAAAAGCTTGACTTCTGGAGAACTTTTCAAATCTCCGTGGCACTGCGATATTTCGTCAATCTTGGCAGAGATATGTTTGGAAATGGTCGTTACATAGTTCTTGAAATGTGACTCCTGCAAAGTGTCAACGGAGGAGGTGCCAGAAATCTGTCTCCCGCCCGTTTCGTCGATAATCTGAATTGAAGTTTGCACTTTTGGGCAGCTTTGCTGAGAGTACGTGCTTTCGATCGCGAGTACGTTGATTAGTAACGAGACAATAAATATTAGGGCGATCGTCTTGTGAGATCGAATTCTTAAATTGAGTGGCATAATGAAACCCTTCCCTCAACTGTCTTGTCCAAATCAACGTCTGACACCAATTGATTTTGATGTTTGCCAAACCAACTCCTTTTAGCTCTTTGGAAAAAAAAGTGTTGCAATGAAATGAATTGATTGATTTTTATTGCCTAATATTTAGCAGCTACTATTTATTGCCATCCTGAGCAACTCGATATAAAGAACAACATACCTCTTAATTAAACGATGTATGGCCGTTACAATAAAAGTTAACACACTGCCTTTTTGAGGACAGACTCTATTAACTCAGATCTCGCACCGCAGAGATTTGAAGGATTCTGGGAAAATTAATATCGTTTACGAATACAAGTTTCCGACACTCGTAGTGGAGAGATCAAAATTTTAGACTCTGGTTCAAGCTCCCAGATTCATCTGTGGAGTCAATCGAACATCGAAAATCGACTGACCGTATTTTACAGCGGTATACGCAAAGTGGGAGCGGTGCATAATTTTATACATTACAGTTAAGTAAATATAATTTGTGGTAATAGACCTGATATGCTAAATTTGTCTCAAAATAGCAGCGAGTTAAGAAAAGCATAAGTTAATATATAAGACCGCAATCTTGTCAACCCACTAAATTTTATATGTAAGGCGTATGCCAGATATCTCGACTTCTACCACAGAAAACTCCTCAAATCCCGAGTCCGGCCTCCTGCCCCCGATTTTAAGAATTTTTGCAGCATTTCCAGATTACGATCGGGGCAACAGACACTACGCATCGGGAAGGTACGAAGCGGCAATCATTTGCTACGGAAAAGCGGTGCAAATTAAGCCGGATTGGGCCCGCGCGTGGCTGAATCTGGGCAAAGCTTACAAGCAACTGCACTCCTGGGCTGAAACGGTGGCCTGTTGCGATCGAGCGATCGCCATTAATCCCGAAGAATATTGGGCCTGGATGCTGCGCGGGACAGCACTGTTAAGTTTGCAAAATCACCCCGAGGCGATCGCGACTTTTGACAAAGCAATTGAAATCAATCCCGAAAAGCACGAAGCTTGGTATCAGCAGGGCAGAGTTTTAGAAGAATTGCAGGAGTGGGACAAAGCAGCAACCTGTTACAAAAAAGCAACCCAACTTCATCCAAATTTGCCCGCGATGTGGTGCAGGCAAGGCAGCGTGTTGCTGCAAGCCTCGCGCTACGCTGAGGCTGTGGCGGCCTACGAGCGCGCTCTCAAACTCGTCCCGACTAATTGGGAAGCTTGGCTGAACCGAGGTTTGGCTCTGATGAAGGCGGAACGCTACGCTGAAGCTGTAACTTCTTACGATCGCGCCATTCAACTGCAACCACAAAACACTTTGGCTTGGTTCAATCGGGGCATTGCTTCGGCAAAATTGCACAAATACGGAGAAGCAGTCACAGCTTACGATCGCGTCTTGCTACTCCAACCCAATGACTCCGAAGCTTGGCTGTACAAAGGAATGGCCCTGAAACACCAGTGGCGCGATGGGGCAATAGCTTGTTTCGATCGGGCTATTCAAATGAATCCCGCTTATCCCGAAGCATGGATCGGGCGCGGTCAAACACTGTCAGAATCAAGAGATTATGAAGGTGCGATCGATGCTTTCGATCGAGCGATTCAAATTAATCCGAATTTCCCCGAAGCTTGGCTGGGCAGAGGTATGGCCCTAGCAGAATTGGAACGCTACAAAGATGCGATTATCGCTTACAGCAATGCCCTCCAAATTGAAGGAAATTTTCTAGAAGCTTGGAATTTGCGAGGCGAAGCCCTAGAAAAATTGGAGCAATACGAAGAAGCGATCGCCTGTTTTGACAAAGTAATCTCTCTGAGTTCAGAAACAGACATTACATCAAAAGTAGGATTGCAGCAAGGCGCAGCGCTAGAAAAATTGCAGCGTTACGAAGAAGCCGTCGCAGCTTACAACCGCGTTATTCAAAACGTGCCAGACAATTTTGAAGCTTGGTTGAAACGTGGCAACGCCCTGTCAAATTTGGAACAGTACGAACAAAGTCTAGCATCATACGATCGAGCAATTACTATCTGGCCCGACAGCTATCAAGGCTGGGTGCAGCGAGGCCTGGTGCTGGGGAAAATGCAGCGCTATTCCGAATCACTTGTCGCTTTCGATCGAGTGATTCAACTCAAGCCCCACAACTGGGAAGCTTGGGCGCAGCGCGGCGATGTTTTGCAAAAATTGCAGCGGACTCAAGATGCAATTAGTTCTTACGGAGTCGCCCTAGAAATCAAACCAGATTACTACGAAGCTCTAGTCAGCCGAGAAGAATTGAGACTCAAAGATGCAATGTCAGGAAAATGGTAAAACAGTTGACAGTTGATAGTTGACTGTTGACTGTTGACTGTTCACCGAAAAACGAGCGAGAAGCCCCTGGCTGTCTTACATAGTCCGGAACGCGACTGCGACTTTAGTCGCCTACATTTTCCTCTTTAATTAATATCCTTTGATAGCAGGTGAGAAGGTATAATATAAAAAGGAGGTAACAAAAATGTTTGGATGCCAACAAAATTTAATTATCCCGGATAAAAACCTAAAAGCAATTCTCTAATTCCTGTGCAGTGAGTCATCAAAACTGACTAATTGCGGTATTTATTATGCTCGTCAAATGTATTTTAAAACAGGTAAAATACCGGGGATAGCAGATTTGCATAAAGTGCTAGGTACGGAGAACCGAAATTTGCACTATAAAGCATTCTATTCGGATACCGCACAGCAGATTTTAACTACTGTTGCCGAATCTTTCAAATCCTATATTGGACTATTAAAAGGCATAAAAGAAGGGACAGTAACTCAAAGACCGAGACTACCTAATTATCGACAGGGTGGTCTAGCTTTAGTAACGTATACAGCTCGCTCTGTGAAGCTTAAAGACGGGTTATTAAGATTTCCACTCGGCACCAAAGTTAAAGCTTGGTTCGGACTGGATGCTTTCTATCTACAAGAGCCCACAAACTTAGACCACAAAGCGATCAGAGAATATCGAATCCTGCCTAGAAACGGCTGCTTTTACTTGGAATTAATCTACAAGACTGAGCAGGTTCAAGCAGATGTAGATCCATCTAAAGCTTTGATGATCGACCACGGAATGAACAATTGGCTAACCTGTGTAAGCAATACTGGGACTAGCTTTATCGTAGATGGGTTGCACCTGAAGTCGCTCAATCAACGATATAATAAGCGCGTTGCGTTTTTGATGTCCGGGAAAGCGAATGGTTATTGGTCAAAACGACTGGAGAGATTGACATAAAATCGCAATCGCACAATGCGAGATGCTGTTAACAAAGCTGCTCGGAAGGTAATTGCTCATTGTTTAGCTAACAATCTAGGTACTGTGATATTCGGTTGGAATGTGGGGATGAGAAATGGTCTCAATCTGGGTTCTCAAACTAACCAAAAGTTTGTTCAAATTCCAACTTGTAGACTCAAGGATAGAATCGCTCAATTATGCGAAAAATACGGGATTCGGTTTGTAGTGACTGAAGAATCATATACTTCTAAAGCTTCATTTGTCGATCGGGACGTGCTACCTAAATTCTGCGAAAAACTTTCGTGGGTGGCAGTCAAGCGGTAAACGAGTTAAGCGCGGATTGTATCGCACCCTTGAAGGTTTGTTAATCAATGCCGACTGCAACGGTGCAGCTAATATCGGTAGAAAAGTAGCGGCAACTTTGGGGCTTTGTCTCAAAGAAGTCAGTAGAGGTGCTTTGTTAACGCCTTTGAAAGTCCCTTTGTGGTCTTAATCAAGAATCCCCCCGATTCATCGGTGGGGAGTATCAATACGCTTATTTCAGTGGCGATATTCCAGCGCTGCGGGCCGCCGATGAGGCGCTCAAAGCTGGGGGATTTGCTTTTGCTTTGATTACCGCTGAGGGAATGCTGCAAAACAAACCGCCGCTGATCCCTTATCCGAGTCACTGGGTGGCGCTGTTGGGAAATGTCGCAATTGATGAGGGAAGCGATCGAAAGGGCGATCGATCTCGCGTTAGTTTTGATGTTTATACTTGGGGTAGAAAAATGCGTGTAGATATTCCTAAGAACTCTTTTGAGAATTATTTTTGGGTCGCCATTACAGGGCGCTAAATTTAATGCGATCGGAGACGGGATATCAGAGATTAGAAATTCAGTCAACACATGAATCCGAGGCTAAAAAGATTGATCTCTGGTGTTACAGGCAGGATATCTATGCAACCCGAAAAGTGCCCGATCTCAATATAACGATCGAGAGCAATATTTTCAATAAAACCCCATCCACCTGCTAACAGGAACGAAAAAAATTAGCCCTCAGCTCGATCGCACAGCAAAAAACCAAGGTGATGAGGCTAACAGTGCAATATGTCAGTTATCAAGAATACTTTCCGCGGGAGATTGCCCGACGGCACCCTAATTTGAAAATTAGGACAGGCAATTGCTGATTCTGCTGGCTTCATGTTATAGTAGTTTTTCAAGAATTAAATTCGGTTGCGTAGTTTGTTGGTGTTTATTTACAAGCCTCTCTCCGAATCTAAGTCTCTGCACCCTAATAGATTCTGGAGATTTTATGTCGATTTACGTGGGTAATCTTTCTTATGAGGTCACATCAGACGACCTCAACGAAGTATTTGCCGAGTACGGAACTGTAAGCCGCGTCCAAGTGCCAGTGGACCGGGAAACAGGCAGAATGCGGGGTTTTGCTTTTGTCGAAATGGCCAGCGAAGCAGAAGAAGCAGCAGCCATTGCAGCCCTCGACGGTGCTGAGTGGATGGGCCGTGACTTGAAAGTCAACAAAGCCAAACCTCGCGAAAACAACAACAAACGCTCCTCGGGCGGCGGCGGCTGGGGCGACAACAATCGCTCTTCACGACGATACTAAGCTTTGAGACTGAAAATTTGAATTTTGGTAGTTGACAGCAAGTGCGAATGCTGCTTTTTTTTCGGGCTGTTGGACTCGCTAAATACAACTGCCAAACCTTTAACTCAGTTTAGCCCCCTCCTTCGAGTGAGGGGGCTTTGTTGTTGGCGAAAAATTCCACGAGGTACGCCCGCCGCGCAGCGGACAGCCTAACTCGCAATTCTGTATCGCGATCAACTGCTTTTTTCAAGAAGCTTTCGGGATTTATGGGCGCAACTCCTGTAAACTATCAAAACTAGAATTAACTCCAAAGAAAAGTTACAATAACGCAAAAGTGATATTGCTCAAAAAAACAAATAATCTTTACTGAAAATTAGCAGATCAAACCAGCCAGACCCGCAAATCAATAGATTTTGCCTGAATAAAGATGCCCAAGATCTACAGCACGGCGGAACTCATTAACATCCTCGCAGAAGAGCGCCAAGCCTGCTTGCACGGGCGACGCCTCAATTTGACTGAAACTCCTGCTACAGGAAACCCCGTGATCGATCGCTTTCTCAAATCTGAGGGCGTTCAAAAGTTCACTGCTTATCAAAATTTTAAGGCAGCCGTGCATGAATACCAGCGGGAACATCAAGTTTCTGGGATTGTCTGGCGGGAAATGACGGTTAAAGGCAATAGTCTGCGCTACCCGGCAGTGGATGACGAATTAATCGCTCTACCGATCGATTTGATGACGCTGAAGGCTGCTAAGACTGCGATGTTGGAATTCTGGGAGCGGGTAACTGCGGGGATGGATTTGTATTTGAGTATTAATAGTGGGAAGGATTTTCGAGCGATCGAGCCGATCGACGTAGAAGCTCTAGCCCAGCGTACAGAATGGGCGAGTCTCTCGAAGTGGGAAAAGTTGGATTTTCTCGAAATTTTGTTGCAGTTGGGCTGGGGGAAGCCCGAGGAAGCCTATTACAAGCGGGGATGGCCGACATCCGGCAGCGAGTACATTCACGCCGTAAAACCCGGACAGCGGCCCATTTGTTAATTAGTCAGTAGTCATTAGTCAGTAGTCAGCAGTCAGTAGTCAGCAGTCATTATATCAAATCCGGCAGCATCGTAATTATAAGAGTGCGAGCGTCTCGCTCGCGATCTATGCCGCGAGCGAGACGCTCGCACTGATATCATCCAAATATATTATTCCGATGCAGCCGGAAATGATATTAGTCATTAGTCAGCAGTCATTAGTCATTATTAGTCAGTAGTCAGTAGTTACTGATTATTGGGAGATATTCAAAAATAACAAATAACAATTGCCAACTGCCAACTGTCAACTGCCAACTGCCAACTGTCAACTGTCAACTGTCAACTGACAAAGCATCAAGCCAAACCACTGATTTGGGTCTGTCCAAACTTGCACCGGCTTTAAACCGCGCTGCGAAAGATCTGCCTTTACAGTATTGAGATTAAACTTGCGCGAAATTTCGCTGCGGATAGTTTCTCCGGCGGCAAATTCAACCGTTAAATCGAGCGCGCGCAAGTTGACTGTTTGCGCTTTCTTACTTTTCAAGTGCATTTCAATTTGACATTGTTCTTGATTGTAAAAAGCCCAATGCTCGAACTGCGCTAAATCAAAATTTCCCTGATACTTCCGATTTAAATGTCGCAGCATATTCAAGTTAAAGGCTGCGGTCACTCCTTGACTGTCATCGTAGGCCGGCTCTAAAATATCCTTAGATTTGTCTAAGTCAATTCCCAGCAAAAAATACTCTCCCGGCTGCAATGCACCGACAACTTGCGAGAAGAATACATCGCATTCTTGATGGTTGAGATTGCCGAGGGTGCTGCCTAGAAAGCAAATCATTCGGGTTGGCAATGGCGACGGGGCAATTTTAGCTAAGGCTAATTCGTAAGTGCTGACAAGTCCGTGAATTTGGAGCGATGGATAATCTGCTAACAGTTGACAAGCGCTGCTTTCTAGGATAGTGGGGCTGATGTCGATCGGCAAATAGTGCAGCGGATATTCCAATTTGCTGTAAGCATCGAGGAGAATCCGGGTTTTGGTGGAACTGCCGCTGCCAAGTTCGACGATTTCGCACGGGCCCGTCAAATGCGCGATCGCCCCTGCACACTCTTGCAAAATTGCCGTCTCAGTGCGCGTTAAGTAGTATTCCGGCAACTGACAAATCAACTCGAAGAGGTTCGAGCCGCGATCGTCGTAGAAATACTTGGGAGGCAGGGTTTTGGGGTTTTGAGTCAACCCGGTAATTGCATCGCTGCCAGCATTGATTTCTGCGGGTGTCGGTGCCACAGCGCTCACCAGCCGCTCTAAGTGCAGCCGGTTTTCTTTGGTTGACGCTGGGTTTGTCTTGTCGGAAAGTCTTGGAGATTTCATAGAGTAAAATTAAGATGCACAAATTGATATAGCACACAGTTGCGTTGCTGAAGATCGCACTCAAGCTAGATTTTTGAGGCCGCTCTCCGTTCTGTATGTTCTCACCCGATGGCGAGTCGCGTCCACAAATTAAAATTCAACAAATATCAACCTAAATTATTAAATCATTTACAAACCTTTTTTAACCTAGTATTTTTAAGTGGAAAAAAGTTTTGGTGTTTGACAAACAAATATTGTCTAAAATTAACTGGAAATAAATTTTATTTTTTAAATTTAAATCTTACAGGTTCGTAGTGAGGACTTTAGTCCGCATAAAATTAGAGGACTCGCATTCCTCACTACAAACCTATGTGATTGTAGTTGTGGCGCAGCGAAAACCCGCGATAATTTGCCGCACGCCCGGATAGTACCAATTCCGAAAAGTCGATCGCAGTGCCTGAGGAAAAGTTGCCCAACTCCCGCCTTTCAAAACCCGATGTTCTCCATCAAAATAGAGTTCAGAGTATCCCCGATAAGGATAACTTTCAAATCCTGGATAGGCGTCAAAGGTTGAAGCTGTCCACTCCCAGACATTGCCCAACATATCACAACAGCCTGCTGGACTTGCTCCCGTTGGAAAAGCATCAACGGGGGAAGTATTGGCAAGATGATTGCCGTGATTGCACAGGCTGGCATTTGGCCGTGCTTCTCCCCAAGGATAGGTAAGTTTTGTCCCAGTTGTGGGATCCCAACTGGCTGCTTTTTCCCATTCGGCTTCCGATGGTAAGCGCTTCCCGACGAAGTTGCAGTAAGCTTCGGCTTCGTACCAACTGACGCCGCAAACTGGATGGTTGTTGAAAGCAGGGTTTTCTGACCAGTAAAGCGGGCGATCGACTAAATGAACTTTTTGCCATTCCCAGCCCTCAGCAGACCACCAATCGCGGTTCTGATAGCCGCCGGATGTCATAAAATCTCGGTATTGACCGCAAGTGACCGGATAGCGATCGATCGCGTATGCTTCTAGATCGCACAGATGGCGCGATCGCTCGTTATCCAAAGTTTCAGCAGCATCGCTTCCCATATAAAATTCCCCGCCGGGAATCTCAATCTCTGGGGAATCGGTAATGGGTAATGGGTAATTGGTAATGGGTAATTGGGAATTGGTAATCGGGAATTGGGAATTGGGAATTAATCTTCCTTCTTCCTCCTTACTTCTATCCGTTAAATCCGTTACATCTTGTACACTGCTCGTTGCCGAACTTCCCTCTTCCTTCTTCCCTCTTCCTTCTTCCCTCTTCCTTCTTCCTTCTTCCTTCCTTAGCATTTGCAGCACGAAAGCAACTGTTTCGCAGTGCTGACTTTCGTGCTGAATAATAAACCGCCAGAGACGTTCCTGTTGTGCGATCGGCGCAACGTCCAAATAATCTAACACCTTTTTTCGCACCGCATCCAGATACAATTCAACTTCTGGTAGCGCAGGCAAAAAAACTCGTTGTTTTTTCGGCAAAATATCCGCAGCAAACAGTTGGTGATACTCAGGAAAAACTGGCTTGAACCCACCACATTTCTGCAACAGCCACAAATCCTCAGTATAAGCAATGTGACCTAAATGCCAACCAACCGGACTAAAATCTGGATGGGCTTGACGGCAGAAAGTATTGTAATCGATGTCTGCAAATAGTTGAAAAGTGCCGCGGCGACACTGCTGCAAATCCTGATAAATTGCCTCTTTACAAGATTGGATTGATTTCGATCTCACCGTCTACTCCCGTACTGATCGTGCTCTGGACTGGACACTCGTGCCAATTGCCACCAAATAAAGGCTCAGAAGCAATGATGACAGAATTGGGGAAATTTAAATCGTCCCGCAGCCAATACAGGGAAGGAGGGACTTTTGGGAAAGCAAAACGAGATGCAACGAGCTGCTGTCCGTCGCTGATAATAATATTTGCTGAAAATTCAACTTGGTGAGCGTTTGCTAGTTCAGCCAAAGTTTTCAGGCAGTTTTGCAAAGCAGCTTTTAGGCTCAGATTGCTGGCTGTTAATTCATTGACAAATAAGCCGAAGATGTGCTCTGAATCTGTAGTACCGTTAATTGATTGATAAAGGGTATCGTTGAGCCGATCGCGAATTGGTCTGTAAAGACTTTTGCGAAAATTCTGCACAAAGCCGTTGTGTACGAACAACAGGCGATCGTGTTGAAACGGCTGACAGTTGCTCAAATCTAGAGCTTGTCCTGAAGTTGCACTGCGAACATAGGCGATCGCACAGCCGGATTCAACATATCGGCTGATACTCGGCAGATTGATGTCGTTCCAAATTGGCTGTACATTTTTATAAGTAAACGGATCGGTATCGAGGTGCGGGTGATACCAACCGATACCAAAACCGTCAGCATTGAGCAAGCCCGAAGTCATTTCGCGGGGCTGGTAACTCTGCACAATTAGCGAATGTTCCGGCTTGTACAGAATAGAATCGAGTAAAATCGGCTCGCCGAGGTAGCCAAGCAAACGGCACATAAAATTTTGTAAACAAACAGATTAGCATTGTAAATCATTTGCCGACAATTTTCCGGCAAGCGTTTTTTGCAGCATGAGCTTGCCCATCTTTAACAGGCTCGATCGCCCTTTTTTTGCAGTCTGCTGCCAGCATCTCCGTACAAACGGTACAGTAAAGATAGAACCCCAGCAGCACAAGGAGACTCTTGAATGTTCCTCGACGAACTCATCCCAGTGGTCAAAGAATTGATCCAACAGCCGATCGCCTTTGCGGGCGGATTTTTTTCTGGCCTGCTTCGACTCAACCTTCACGAAGATCCCGTTAGAAGCTGGATCGATGAGCAAGCCGGTTCAACTTCCTACACTCCTCCCGCAGCCGAAGCCACCAATGCTAAAAGCACCGGGCCTCAGTCGATCTCGATCGACTAAGCAAAAGGACTAACTATTGCAGTCAGTAGAAAGGGTTTGTCGGTGCGGCAAACCCTTTTAGTTCAAAGGCGATCCTTCAACAGTTGACAGTTGACAGTTGACAGTTGACAGAAGGAGAGCGACCTCTACCCTTAAGTCCGAGTATTGGAGTAATGAATAGTCTGATTTTAATTTCTCCCGATCGGGCGGGCGGGCTTTCAACCAATTCTTTCTGGTCAGTTTTAAGCGAGATGGCACTTGAGAGTCAAATGAACCGGTTATTATATGTAGCAACAACAAGTTTAGTTCGATCGACATGACTATCTATATTGGAAATTTGTCCTACCGCGCCACCGAAGAAGACCTGAAATCAGTATTTGCAGAGTACGGCACAGTCAAGCGAGTTGTCTTACCTACCGACAGGGAAACCGGTCGGATGCGCGGCTTTGCATTTGTCGAGATGATGGAAGATGCCCAAGAAGACGCTGCAATTACCGAATTAGACGGTGCAGAGTGGATGGGACGCCCCTTGCGAGTGAACAAAGCTAAACCGAAAGAAGAGGGAAATCGAGGCCCAGGCATGAATAGGAACAGCGGATATTAGGAATGAAAATTAAATAACTTCCACAAGTTTGTGGGATGGGCGTCCCGCCCGTCCAGAAAGAACGGGCTCTTCTGCCCCATCCCACTTTCAAGAGTGTAAGTTATTAAATTTTCGTTCTTTAAAAAGAGTAAATTCGCCCTTTTTCATCAATATAAACTGACCGATCTTGCCTAGTGCGGCCGTCTGATGTGGTGATGCGAACCGTCACAATGTTTTCCTTGGCATCAACGTTATAGTCGTATTTCAAAGTTGTGGTTCCTCCTTTGACATTAATCGGAATATTGGCAATGTCTCCGGTGCGGTTGCTGACGCGAACCATGATATTTTTGCTAGCTCCAACTGGCAAGGATGACAAGCCGACACCTGATTGACCGTATTCTAGGTTTAATCCGGTTTCATTTAACAGTCTCAGGGTAATGTTGCGAGTATAGTCAACCTGTGCTTGAGGTTGCCAAAATCCTGGTTTTGTACCGCCGTCAGTTGCAGGTTGAGATAATGCTGGATGGGGATGCAGACAGCCGAGGGCAGCAAGTATTGCTGCGGTTGCAATAATTTTTGATTTCACAAAAAAGCTCGGTAAGTGGGAAGCTCAGCGTATGAAAGACCTGAGAGGAAAACAACACGGGCGGTTTCAACCGCCTTGAATCTTTCTCTATCCATTTATGCATTACCGCCTTGGAGTTGCTTGATTTGGTGTACTTTTGTAATGTACTTAAGGGCAGGACAGTTACCGCCTCAAACCTTGCAACTCGCGATCGCATAATTTTTGCTCTTGTCGAGCCTCCCTTTCGGGGTAATGTTAGCTTGTCGGTCAATGTTATAAGAGCTTGTTAGGCTGAAAGCACTGCCTCAGTGACCCTAAGACTGTTTAACCTTCAGCGACAGAGCAGGGGACTAGCTTCGTATCCACAGGGTGTCGTGACTCAAATAACGTAGTCAGTTAAGACTTAGGCTGGTCAGCATAGCTTACTCGATCGCTCTTGCAAGCTCAGTCCCTTTAGGGCTGGGTTACTGACTGTTTCTACCTCCGGTTAAAGTGTCGGTGATATTTCTATGCTAGCTTGAAAATCTGATGTTTTTAATTGAGGATTTAGGTTTCCAAATGCGGTATCACTGAACCACTCAAGGATGGAAGGCAATATATCTATGCAGAAACCGGGTTTTTGTAATCATGGTTAAATATTGTTGCTGTTTGCATCGCAATAATAATTTTTGTGCTGGGCTGGCGGGATGCTGGTTAATTTTTAACGATCGCGCGCGCGGCATCTAGCAACAGGCGCTGTTCGGCGCGGGCGATCGCCCTGTAAGTCTGTTCTACAGTATCGACATTCACCGAAATAGACGAAATCCCCCACCGCACCAAGGATTCAACTATCTCGGGATACAAAGCTGGAGCATCGCCGCAGATAGAACAAGGAATCCCCGCAGCCCTGGCTTGTCGGATTAATTGCTCGATCGCCCTCATTACTGCTCGATCGCGTCCGTTGAAACCACCTGCTACCTGTTGGGAGTTGCGGTGAATGCCTAACAGAAACTGAGTTAAATCGTTGGTGCCGATGGAAATTCCTTGAACTCCTGCTTTTACGTAATCTGGCAATAAAAATAATACCGAAGGAACTTCCGCCATAATCCATATTTGAAACTGGTCGGGTCGATTTTTCCAAATAGTTTCTAAGCGCTGGCGGCAGTAGACAAATTCGTCTACGGAGCGCATGAAAGGCAAAATTAAATTGACATTTGTATGACCAGACTCGCAGACTTTTTGAAGTACGGACAACTCCCAATCAAATAACTCCGGTTCAAAGGTATCGCTGAAACTGCCATGAGATCCTGAGTCGCGCAAGTCGAGAGAGCGATAAAATATTGGTCGCGGTGCTACCGCTGCGGCAAATAAACTGAGACAATCTGCCATGCGATCGACAAATTCCGATTGGCGACCATCTTGCAGCCAAATTTTGGGGTTTTGACAGTCCAAAGCTTCCAATGCCATCAATTCCGATCGCAATAATCCGATGCCGTCGATGGGCAGATTTCTGAGGCGATCGATCGAACTTGTTTGGCTGACATTAACCAGCAGTTGAGTTGCCGTTGGCGCGCCCCAAACTGATTCGGGAGATTCTGCCCGTCGAGGTAAGGATGCGGGATTGGACGATCGCTCTGATATTGAAAATTGGTGGTTGGCTATTGACATTTTTGCTGCTGTACTGTATGTATCCGCATTGTTTGGCGTTTCCTGAAGCGGGTTGCTGTCTGCTGTGTCGATCGCCGGATGTGGAGCGAGGGCAAAAACTTCTCCGCTATCGCCATCTACCAATACCGAATCCCCCGAGGCGATCGCGCGAGTCGCCCCGACAACTCCCACAACCGCAGGAATTCCCAATTCTCTCGCTAAAATGGCGCCGTGGCCTGTCATCCCTCCTTGTTCGGCAACTATCCCAGCAGCAACTTTCAACCAAGGCAGCCAATTCGGATCGATTGTGCGGGCTACCAAAATGCCTCCGGCTAAGAAGTCCGCGTTTTCTGGGTGGGAATTAGTCATAACTTGGGCAATTGCTTCGGCTTTTCCTGAGGCGGCGCCCAAACCTTTGAGGATAGCAGGAGTTCGGGTTTTGGCGATCGCTTTTTCCCGGGAGGGCGCCACTTTTTCCCGTTTAAAAAGACGCATTTGAGTAAAATAAAACTGCGGATCGCTACTGTTTGTTGTCTGGTTTAGCGTCCACTCCAAGATTACATTACAGTCAAATTCGGCGATTACTTTTTTGCTCAATTCAATGAGTTTTTGCAATTGCGATTCCTCTAAAACGTATTCAGTTTGCGATTTCTCTCCCAGCGCCAAAAGTTCCACGCAACTGCCAGCAAAATCGGGAATTAACAATGCAGAATTGGTAATGTTTCGGCTTTCCCAATTTCCGCTCTGCGGTTTTTTTTTCGGCTTTCCCTCCCCGGTTTTGAGATTGTATGCTAATGTTTTGTAACCGAGCCGCTGGAAGTTAACCGTCCCTGTTTCGGGCTGGACTTGATAGTAATCGGGGATGGTTTCTCCCCGAGCGAGGGACAGTCCCAAACCGCTGGTGGCTTGAATTTCCCAGGCTGCACCCGCGTTAATTTTCACCTCGCCCGCAGCGATGGCTGGGGCGAGGGGCTGCACCAAAACTACGGGATTGATTTGCTGTATCTTCATGCCGCACCGCTGCCAGTAAAATAGACTTCTGGCTCTGAACAATTCTGCCCAAGCGCGTTTGAGTCCGGCTTCAATGGCTTCTGGTTCGGCACTTACTGCGTGAGATTCCAGGATTCCGGTTGTTTTCGGGTTCCAGGAAGTCAGGGAAGGGCGAAAAATTAAGGCTTGGGAGTTGAGCTGACAAACAGCAGACTCTAGGGTGGAGAGTAGTGCATCTGGCAGTTTGGCGGTGAGGATTTGGTGGCGGATGCTGCGAGCGATCGATTGCAGTTGTCTGGGTTCATCGACATTCAAGTGTAGCGAAGAGTGGGGCCAGTCAGCCAACAGCGGTTCTAGCCAGTCGATCGACTCTAAAAACTGCGAAAATGTTGTAGTCGGCACGACAAAACCCGGTACAGCGGGATGATTTTGGGCGAGTAAACAGCTTAAGTAAAATGCTTTTTCTCCCACTGCATCTCGGTCTGAAGGTTGAATTTTGTCTAGCCAGTAGAGATTTGTCACGCTGGGAGCCTGTCCTTGGAAACTGATTTAATTTTGATAGTTTTTCCCATTAATCACATACCACAATTTTACGATGAACGAGCGAAATTGGACGGGATTAGTCAAATCTTTTCTCAATCTATTTCTTAAGTCTAACTGTCCTCTTTGTCAGCGATCGGCTACCGAGGAGTTTTGTGGGTACTGCTACAAGCAACTTCAGCAATGTCAGCTACCCGATCCCGGTCGATTTTGGGCCTCCCAACAGCGTGTTTTTGTGTGGGGGGAGTACGGCGGGACTCTCAAACGGGCGATCGCAGCTTTAAAATATGAAGGAAATCCACAATTAGCAAAACCTCTCGGTGGCTGGCTGGCAGAATCTTGGCTGAGTTTTCCCGAATTAGCTATTGACAATTTAACAGTTGTACCGATTCCCATGCACAAATCAAAGGTCAAGGAACGGGGTTTCAATCAGGCGGAACTTTTGGCGGAAAGTTTTTGCGAGCTGACTGGTTTGCCTTTGCAGCGGCACGGTTTGGAGCGGGTGAAAAATACTCAGGCTTTATTCGCTCTGACAGCACAGCAGCGGCAAGCGGAAATGAAAGATGCTTTAATTTTGGGGAAAGATTTTCGGCGCCGTCTCCCGCGCAATCCAGTTTTGTTGGTTGATGATATTTACACTAGCGGTACTACTGTCAAGTCGGCAATTAAAACATTGAAAGAGTCGGGAATTGCGGTTTATGGAACTGTGGCACTTGCCAGTCCCCCTCGGCGCGATCGCTAAGCTGTTTTACTTTCAATTTTAAATATAGCCTTTCCAGCTTCCATAGGAGGTACTCATGGCCTCCGCGGTCTCTGCGGGCATACCTCACCACGCTTGAGAACCGCTATAATCTTATGCTGAAATGCTGTAGTGATTGACTGAGTTAACCTTTTATTATACCCTAATCAAGGGTAAAACAGCTTACTCCCTTCGGAAGAGCAAAGTTGCGCTGCTGCATTTCTTACCAGGTGAGGCACACTGAATCATTTGACTGTCAAGCTTTTTAGCTTTCACCACCTACCTTGCCAAACCGATAGCCACTGTATTTCCTTGTACCCAGATAACTAAACGTGAAAAAAAACAATGCTTAGTCCCGGATCTCAGCCCCCGAACCCACTCAATGATTGCCCTGAAAAAACTGTACTTTTCAAGGATAAAGTAATAGTAAAACTATTTAATTTGTTTTTTGAAATAGAGTTTTTCATCAAAGTTGCTATTGCTTGTACCCTGCTCCAGCAGTTAATTTATTGGCTCTCGAACAAAATCCATCTCGACTTTACCGCCGAGGTTTTACTGTACTGGTTGGTTGGGTCGGTTTCATTCTACAGCATCGGTATTGTTATTGAAAAAGTTCTTAAAACCAACGAGACTTGGTGGCAAAGATTCAATGTCAGAGTCAAGAAAGTGAAAGAACAACCGTTCCCTGCATTTACTGTTCGAGGAATCCTGGCCGGAGAAATTAAAAGTTTAGCAGCAGCAGCGATTATCCTGTACCTAGCTCCCGAAGTTCATCGAGGAAATAGCTGGCTCTTAAATCTTGAATGGTTCTTGATGAGAATAATTGCGGCGGATTTCTGCTTTTACGTTACCCATTGGCTCTTTCACAAAAAGTTCTTTCAGGAAATACATCTCAAACATCACGACTTCCTGGATTCATCGAGTTTTGTTGCCGGTCATAAAAGCCTGCTTGAATATGCTATCGTCACCGTTGCAGACGTTTTGCCTGTTTTTGTATTCGGATACGATATTGCTCAATTGTGCGCCTGGACTATTATCGGGAATGCTTACAACCTAGAAGGTCACAGTTCTCTGTCAATATTTTTCATTTCCTCGGATTTTCACGATCTCCACCACTCTCGGTTTAAGGGAAACTACGGCATTCAAGGATTTTGGGACAGGGTATTCAATACGCTAAACCATCCCACAAAAAAGCCCGGAATTATGTTCCCGGTGGCTTCTCTGGAAAAGAGCCTCCTCAAGCCGTCCTATAAGGGCATTGATGGTGGGAATTGAACCTCGACTCGTTCTGGTAGGGCGATCGCCGATCCAAAGCTTTCCTTAAGCTTTGATCGGTTCGGGATCTCGAAGACAAAGAGATGATTGCGCTAGCGATCGGGAAGTTTTTGAAGAATTCTGATACATCAACTACCTCATGATTGAGAACCCACACCTTCAAATATACTTCTAATACGTACTGCCGTTCGCAATTGATAGCGCGATTGAAACGGGATTGGCAGAATTTGATATAGCGGTTCTCAAGCATGGTGAGATATGCACTATGCCCACGGAGGCCACGCAGGCCACGCAGGCCATGAGTACCTCCTATGGGAACTCGAAATATAGGTCAATACCGTTTACTTAAGACCGCCCTGGGGGTAAATCGCTATGAAAAATATATACTGCGATTGCTTCGTTCCTCGCAATGACCATCTTAAGTCAACCGTATTGGGCTATAGGTTTGTAGTGGATGCACTTGCAACCTCAGAAACCGGGTTTCTATGAATATTTCTCGTCACTAAATCCAAAAACTCGTAGAAACCCGGTTTCTCGCCCCCCGCGAGTCGCCTCTGAAAGTGTCCGAAGTGTTGATTGATGATGATTTGCTAGCAAGATTTTTTTGGGGAAACGAACCGCGAAGACGCGAAGTCCGCGAAGGAAGAGAAAGAAGAGAGAGTTTAGGCGCCAAGCGGAAATTGCTGGCTGATGTTCCAGCGGCTGCCGTCGTGAAGCAGTAAGGTTAAGGCAGCGGCGGTAAACTGAAAGTGGAGTTCGCGCGCTGCGAATTCCAGCCAAGCCGTTTGAAAATTCTCCTCAGTTAAATCGCGAAACGCTACAGTCATGTGCGGTACGAATGAGCGAGTCTGAGAAATGCGATCGACAATTCCTAAATTTGCCGCGACATAACTCATCAAATCTGTTTGCATCTCCAGCAATTGGGGCGATTTGACAACATCCGCATAAATGACGCGGGGTGCGAAAGCGGCAAAACCGGATAGCGTAACGGGAATTGGGAGCCGATTTGCAGTAAAGGCCCTGAGACTTTCCTCTAATTGCGCCACATCCGCCGCAGGCCGTTCAAAGGGAGGTTGCAGTGTGATGTGGGGTGGCGAATTCAAAGCACCACGGCTGTTGTAGCGATCGGCAAAATACAGTTTAATCTCGGTAATCTGCTCTTGAATATCGTCTGGCGCCACTAAAGCTATAAAAAATCTTTGTTTTGACAGGTGCATGGGATAGCATCGAATTAAGGAAGGAATGGCCGAGTACGGGCGATCGAGTATTTCCTCAATGCCCCGCACCAAAACACCCATTCCCAATCTACAATCCAAAATCCCAAATCTAAAATCTAAAATTTAAAATGCCTTGGTTTGTCAAAATTGAGCAAGGAATTGTCGAAAAGCCTGTGTTTGACCAGCACGTGCCAGCTCACAGAGCTTATGTCCGAGATTTGATTTCTAAAGGACACCGAGCGAAAACTGGCTACTGGGCGAGGCGGGGCGGCGGTATGTTGATGTTTGAGGCGGCTTCGATGGATGAGGCAAAGGCGATCGTCGCTGAAGACCCGCTGGTGAAGAACGGTTGCGTTATTTATGAAATTTATCACTGGTGTGTGGTTGAAGAATAAATAACTGTGTTATACTCGTAAATGAACTGGATCCACGCGATTCCAACGCCCAAATCTTGTCAGGACCGGAAGGTAGCAGCAACACGGGATGCTTGTAATAGGCGTGGTCTCCGGTTCACCCAGTTTTATGAGGTGTAGTTCCTATGCCTGGTTTCGGAGATATTTTACAAAAAGCAGTTTACCTTGGTGTCGGGCTAGCTTCCTACGCTGGTGAAAAAGCTGGCAGCAAGTTAACTGAATTACGCACTGAAGCCCAAAAGCTGGCAGATGAATTGGTGAAGCGCGGTGAGATGTCAACAGAAGAAGCTCGTCGCTTTGTTGATGATATGGTGCAACAAGCTCAGCAGCAGCAACCACCTGTAGAAGCTGCTGGGGACAAAAAACCCGCTGAACCTCGGCGGATTGAAATTGTTTCTGAGGAAGAAGAAGTTTCTACAAAAGAAACTAAAGAAACCGGCGGCGTAGACAAGCTCCGCGAACAGGTACAGAATTTACAAGACGAATTGCGGCGGCTCAAGCGCGATTAAGCGAAAAAAGCTCGCGCAGCAAAGCATGAAGGGAACTCAGGATAATAATCTTGAGTTCCCTTTTTGAATATCTTCTCTGTCAGATGTGGGTGGATATACCGCAATAGGTAATAGAATTGAGAGTAGGTGCGATAGCTTCGCTGGAGGCAGGCTGTACTTATCAAAAAATTGGGTTTAAAACCCCGTCCTTAAGGACGGCTTTAATTTTTTGGTAAATTTTACTGAGCCTGTTAGAATGGAATAGTAAAACAAACGACAAACAATGAAAGCAAGATTCCAATACAGATTCTATCCTACCACTCAACAACGCCAAAGTTTAGCGCAGTTGTTTGGTTGTGTGAGAGTTGTTTGGAATGATGCCTTAACTCAAAGCAAGTCAGGAAAATATCCCGGCTATAACACTCTATCCAAGTCTCTAGCTCTATCTAAAAAGACAGAAGAGAGAGCATGGTTAAAAGATGTGTCATCCGTGCCATTGCAGCAATCCCTCAAACAATTAGATGTTGCTTACAAAAACTATTTTGACTCCCTAAAAGGGAAGAGAAAAGGTAAAAAACTCGGTCAACCCAGGTTTAAAAAAAAGACTAACAGTCAATCTGCAACTTTTGTCAAATCGGGTTTCTCTATCAAAAGTGAGTCCGTGTATCTGGCAAAAATCGGAAATGTTAGTCCTATTTGGTCGAGACAACTGCCGTCAGACCCTAGCTCTGTCACAGTAATCAAAGATTGTGCCAACCGTTATTTCCTGAGCTTTGTTGTAGAGATTAATTCCGATATTGTCGAAGCTAAAAACCACAGCATCGGCATCGATCTGGGTATTAAAACCTTTGCAGTGATGAGCGACGGAACATCAGCTAAAAGTCCAAGCTACAAACAGTTAGACCGAAAAATTCGCAGACTGCAACGCAAGTTGGCAAGGCAGCCCAAAGACTCAAAGCGCCGAAACAAAACTCGCATTCAGATTGCGAAACAGTACAATCAAATTGGGGATACCCGTAAAGACTTTCTGCACAAACTATCGACCAAAGTTGTTAGTGAGAATCAAACTATTATTTTGGAAGATTTGAATGTGTCGGGCATGGTCAAAAATCGGAAACTGGCGAGAGCAATTAGCCAACAGGGATGGTACGAGTTTAGGGCTTTGTGCGAGGCTAAGTCTGAAAAGTTTGGCAGAGAGTTTAGGGTAATTAGTCGCTGGGAACCAACAAGTCAAATCTGTTCAAATTGCGGTTTTAGATGGGGGAAATTGGATTTAAAAATCCGCTCGGTTCAATGCTTGAATTGCGGTATCGAACACGATCGCGATGAGAATGCAGCCAAGAATATAAACAAAGTCGGGATAGGGCATTGCCACGACTCTAAACGGACACAGAGAGAAGGTAAGACCACTTGTGGCACATCTCCGTGAAGTGTCAAGAATCCCCGCGCGTTCACGCCGGGGAGTATGTCAACTGTTAAAGATTTTGCCATAGTAAGCCGTCAAATTTATGGAAGATTGGTCTAAAGATTTTTTTGAAGTCATGGAAAATGCTGTTTCTGAAGTAGAGCATTTTTTCACCGACATCGGCGAAGAGTTTGTCGAAATGCTGGACGTTTTGGCA
The DNA here is from genome assembly GCF_020738625.1 of Microcoleus sp. PH2017_09_SFU_O_A. Taxonomy (NCBI): domain Bacteria; kingdom Bacillati; phylum Cyanobacteriota; class Cyanophyceae; order Oscillatoriales; family Microcoleaceae; genus Microcoleus; species Microcoleus sp. PH2017_09_SFU_O_A. The sequence goes on along the minus strand of NZ_JAEQCF010000027.1, from coordinate 23,115 downwards.
AAAATTTCGGAAGAGTTTACAGAACAAGTACAAAATAACCTGATTGTTGAAGTTGATGGTTATTTAAATGAATTTGATGGTTATTTAAATGAATTTCTCGAACCAATAATCGAAATTTGCCGGGACTTTGAGCCTGATTTTGATGAGATAGATTCGTCGTTTGTGACTTATGTAGACCCTTCGCCAACGCAGCATCCGGTTTGTCGCGGTTGTATGAACTATCACGGTCAAGTTTACGGCGGAAATTTGTTGGTTTGTGCGATGCACCCTACTGGTGTGGAATCGGATAGTTGTCCTGATTGGGAAACTGACGGCGATGTTAATTTTTAAGAGTTTTTGAGGGTTTAATCGCTTATGCTAACGTCAATTCAGTCTCCGTCCAAGATTTCTCTGGAAGAGTTTTTGGTGCTTCCAGAAACGAAGCCGGCTAGCGAGTATGTTGATGGTCAAATTTATCAAAAAGCTATGCCACAAGGAAAACACAGCACACTGCAAACCCGTTTTGGGAATAGAATTAATCAGGTGGGAGAACCGCAAAAGTTAGCTTTTGCTTTTCCTGAACTGCGCTGCACTTTTGATGGACGTTCTATTGTTCCAGATATAGCAGTATTCGAGTGGTCTCGGATTCCTCTGAATGCTAATGGAAAAATTGAAAATATCTTTCAAATTGCACCGGATTGGATAATTGAGATTTTATCGCCGGATCAAAGTTCCAGTCGCGTAATTAACAAAATTTTGTTTTGTCTCAAAAATCAGACTAAACTGGGGTGGCTGATTGACCCGGAAGAACAATTAGTAATTGTTTTTCAACCGCAGCAGGAACCTGAAATTAAAGAGAATGAAGATGTTTTACCTGTACTCCATGTGCTGTCGGATTTGCAACTGTCCGCGGCAAATTTGTTCGATCTGTTAAGTTTTAATTAGAAATGAGTTACAGTTGAATCAGGATAAAGTTGCATCTAACGGCATTTAAAGGTGAATCACTTAACAGCCAATAATTCGGAATTTGGGTTCCCGAGGATGCCGCCATCGCTGCAATTGCGACAGTATCAGCAACAGGCGGTGGATAATTGGTTTGCAAATCAGGGACGCGGTACGCTGAAGATGGCGACGGGTAGCGGCAAGACGATTACTGCACTGGCGATCGCCACTGAATTATACAATAAAATTAACCTTCAAGTCCTGCTCGTAATTTGCCCGTACTGCCATCTGGTGAATCAGTGGGCGCGCGAATCGGAGAAATTTGGTTTAAAACCTATTTTAGCTTTTGATAGCGCCCGCAGTTGGCAAAAAAAGCTGGCTGCTGGTTTGTATGAAGTGCGATCCTCTTCGAGGGCTTCGCTAACGGGCGATCGCGCATTTCTCACAATTATCACAACTAACGCTACATTAATGTTGGATAGTTTGCGATCGCAAATCCAGTATTTCCCCGAAAAAGCCCTAATTATTGGAGACGAAGTACACAACCTAGGCGCGCCTCGTTTAGGAGAAAGTTTACCGCGCAACATTGGGCTCCGCCTCGCCCTTTCTGCCACCCCAGAAAGACACTTCGACGAACAGGGAACTGAAGCTATCTTAGATTATTTCGGCCCTGTTTTGCAGCCCGAACTCACCTTAGCCGACGCCATCCGCCAAAAAGCATTAGTACATTATTTATACTATCCGATTTTAGTCGAATTGACCGAATCCGAAACCCGCAAATATTCCTACTTAACTAAAAAAATTGGTTGGGCGCTGTCGGGGGAGGAAAAAGTAGAAGAAAACGATGCTTTAACAACCTTATTAATGCAGCGGGCTAGGTTGATTGGGGCGGCGGCTAATAAATTAACAGCGTTGCGAGAACTAATGATGCACCGTCTCGACACATCGCATACATTATTTTACTGCGGCGACGGTGCGATCGAAGCAGGTGCGCGCCGCAGCAATCACCGCCAACTCACAGAAACCACAAAATTATTGGGTTCAGAATTAGGCTATCGAGTTAACACTTATACCGCGGCGACTCCCTTAGCAGAAAGAGAAAGATTGCGCCAACAATTTGAGAGTGGAGAATTGCAAGGTTTAGTCGCGATTCGCTGTTTAGATGAAGGCGTTGATATTCCAGCAATTCGCCATGCTGTAATTTTAGCAAGTAGCAGCAATCCGCGCCAGTTTGTTCAGCGCCGAGGACGAATCTTGCGGCCGCATCCGGGGAAAGAAAGGGCAACTTTATTTGATATGATAGTTTTGCCTCCAGATTTGGGTCGAGAAAGTTTAGAAGTCGAGCGTAACTTGCTGCGAAAAGAGTTAAAGCGCTTCCTGGAATTTGCCGATTTAGCTGACAATGCTGGGGAAGCTAGGGTCAAATTGGTGCAAATTCAAAAACGTTACGGATTGTTGGATATTTGACATTTATTCAGGTTCGGTTTATCTTAAAAAGATATAATTATTCGATCGCGGTTTGAGTTGCTAATTTGATTCGCGGACGCACCCAGACTCCAGAGACCCGGTTTCTTCGTAGATTTTCCGTGAGGGGAGAGCAAAACTCGTAGAAACCGGGTTTCTCGCCATGCAGAACCCCTATATTTTTTAATATTTGCAATAAAATAAGTAAATCCACCTAATTCAACGTCAAATACAGATAACTCAAAAGCAAACTCTATAAGCATTCTTCCTTCTTTCTTCTTCCTTCTTCCTTCTTCCTTCTTCCTTCTTCCTTCTTCCTTCTTCCTTCTTCCTTCTTCCTTCTTCTTATGACTGAAAATATGAATGAAAATCTGGTTATGGCTTTTAGATATGGAGATAGTGCGATCGCACCCGTACCGATCGCTATTTTAGCAGAAAAGCGTTCCAGCTATCATACTGACAAAGACTTGAGCGACGTACAGCAACCAATTACCAGCGCACCGCCGGAAGTCAGACAAATTATCGAGCGCGTATTGGAACTGGAAAAAGATAAACTATATATGAGAGTTCCCCGCTATATTAGCGATGACATTTTGAAAATAATTAAGGAAGCGGTTCTATGAAATTAATGTCAATTGTTCTGTGCAATTTTCGGCAATTTTACGGCCAAACTCCCGAAATTAAGCTAGCTTGGGGCGAACAAAACATCACAGTAATTCATGGCAATAACGGCGCCGGAAAAACAGCTTTAATGAACGGCTTTACTTGGGTGCTGTATGAAAAATTCAGCGCAGCTTTTGCGGTGGGAGAACAATTAGTCAATAAACGCGCCCTTGCGGAAGCCAAATCTGGCAAAAAAGTAGATTGTTGGGTAGAGATTATTTTTGAACATGACACAAGTCGCTATAAAGTAAGACGTGCTTGCCGCGTTTATAAAGGTGAAAATAATGTAGAACATGGCAAGAACGAATTATTCTTGCAAATATCAAAAGATGACGGGCGCTGGATGCCGTCAGCGCAGCATCCAGACGATATTATCGGGCGGATTTTGCCGGAAAGTCTGCATCAATATTTCTTTTTTGATGGAGAACGAATCGAGCAAATTGTCCGTCACGACAAGAAAGAAGAAATTGCTGAAGCTACAAAGGAATTGCTGGGAGTAGAGGTATTGAGTCGATCTATCCGACATTTGGGAGAAGCCAAAAAGTCTCTAGAAAATGATTTAAAAACGATTGGCGGTTCCGAAATCAAGAAACTTTTAAAAGAAAAGCAAAAGCTTCAAGAAGAAAAAGATAAACTTTTACAAAAGCAAGTAGAAGTTGAGAAAGAATTGACCAACCAAGGTGAATTAAAAAAAGTAGTAAATGCTAGTTTGCTGGAACTCAGTGGTTCTGCTGAGTTGCAAAAATTGCGGAATGAATTAGAAATGCAGCAAACTTTGCTTAAACAACAAAATGCTACCCATTTAGATGCTATAAAAAGAGAAATTTCTGTGCGCGGTTATACGATATTTATGTCGGATGTGGCGGCTGAATTTGAAACGCTCATCGCTGATTTGCGGGAAAAAGGCGAGTTGCTTTCGGGGATTCAACGGCCATTTTTGGAACAGTTATTAGTACAGCAGCGGTGTATCTGCGGTGCCCAATTGGTGGAGGGTTCAGAAGCTTGCAAAAATGTCACGGGTTGGATGAATAAAGCCGGTGCTGGGGATGTGGAAGAAACTACGATCCGAATTAGCGATCGCATAAATGAGATCGATCGCCAAATAGCTGATTTTTGGGACGAAATCGATCGCCAACAAAGCAACATCAGTCGCGGTAGATCCGAACTTTCTCGCGTGGAAAGCCAGTTAGACGACATTCATACCAAGCTAAAAAACTTCCCTAACGGCGATGTCAGTCGCTTGCAAAAGCGTTTGGATGAGATTGAGGCAAAAATTGGCGATTTGCACCGAGAAACAGGCTCTAACCAGCAGCAGATTGAGAGTTTGACTGCCCAGATAGTCGCTTTGGACAAGCAAATCGACAAGCAGCAACTGAATGAGGAAAAGCAAGTGTTGGCCCAGCGCCGGATTGCTGCGTCTCAGGATGCGATCGATCGCCTGACAGAAGTGCGATCGCGTTTAGAAAAACAGTTTTGTTCTCATTTAGAAAAGCGAGTGCAAGATATTTTTAGTCAAATTTCTTTTACTCCTTACATCCCCAAATTGAGCGATAAATACGAACTAACCCTAGTAGAAAATACCTCAGGCAAAGAATCTCTAGTCGCCGCTTCGACGGGAGAAAATCAAATCCTCAGTTTGTCATTTATCGGTGGGATTATTGAGGGCGTGCGCGAGTGGAGTCAAAAAAATACTTTGATGGGCCCGGATAGCAGTACCTTTCCCATTGTCATGGATTCTCCCTTTGGCAGTTTAGACGAGATTTATCGCAAACAAATTGCGAATAAACTGCCAAAGCTAGCGAATCAACTCATAGTTTTGGTAACGAAAACTCAGTGGCGCGGAGAAGTAGCCCAAGAGATGGAAAGTGCGATCGGTAAGGAATACGTACTGGAGTACAATTCTCCTAAAGCTGATTGCCAAGAAGATTCAATCTACCTAGGCGGGATGCGCTATGCTTTAGTTAAGCGCAGTCCCGATGAATTTGAATATACAAAAATTGTAGAGGTGGATTATGGCTTTTAGTTCGGCAATTACGCAGGTTTTGGAAACAGATATTTGGGTGAAAGCGACATGGGAAGAGTTTCTAGCCTTCACTGAGGATTCAGCTTGGGAAAAAGGCAAGTTTTATTACGATCGAGAACAAATGAGGGTAGAAATGTCACCAGTAGGGCCATTGCACGCGCGTCATAATTCAATTATCCCGTATGTAGTTATTCTGTTTGCTGCATTGAGAAATATCCGAGTAGTTCAATTTGCTAATGCCAGTTTCCGCAAAACAGGTATTCGTGAGTTTCAACCCGATCTAGCTTACTACATCGGTTCGGATTTGAGGGTTCCTCCTAATGACAGTAATTCACCTGTTAATTTGAATGAATACGATCCGCCTAATTTGGTAATAGAAATTGGCGCATCTTCTTTTAGTGATGACTTGGGTAACAAGCGGTTGCTTTATGAAGACGCAGGAATTAGCGAATATTGGGTTGAACGTGCAAACACGCGGGAGGTTTTTGCCTTTGCAATTAATGGCGGAGGTAGTGGCCGAGTTCAACAGTCGCGGGTTTTACCTGGGCTAGAAATCGCGTTAGTTGAGGAAGCTTTGAATCAAAGTCAAACTCAAGATGATGGAGAAATTAATCGCTGGTTAATTCAAAATTTTAGTCAAGGTTGAAGGAAGTTTGATATGGAAAAAAAGTATTATAAGTTGGTGCGCGATCGCATTCCTGACATTATTCGCGAAAGCGGGAATGAATGCGAAACTGCTGTTTTGTCAGATGAAGAATATCGTCAAGCTTTGCGGCAGAAATTGATTGAGGAAGCTGCGGAAGTGGCTGAGGCTGACAAGGATAATTTGGTGGCAGAATTGGCTGATTTGTATGAGGTGATAGATGCACTGATGCTAAGTTATGGCATTTCGGGCGATCGCATTTTAAACGCACAAGCCAAGCGCCGGGAAAACAGGGGCGGTTTTGCACAAAAAATTATGCTGTTACGAACATTCTAAACAGTTGACAGTTGACAGTTGACAGTTGACAGTTGACAGTTGACAATTGATAGTTGACAGTTACCAATTCCAATTACCAAATGGCTGCTAACAGAATTAGAATTGCTAAAGACAAAGCCGAATTAGTTAAATCCTTAACTTTATCCGACAACAAAACCGGGCCTTTCCAGACTTACGCCGATGTCATCGCCTTCGCCGCCTCCTTGGGAAATAAGCGGAAAAAACGATCGCCCTTAGGGGAAATTTCCAAACGCGAACCCGGTTCAATCGATGTTGATATTTTTGTATCCAGGGGCTACGATATGGCAATCAAGCTAATTGCGATCGCCGAAACCAAAAATCCGCAAATTCTCTCCCATCTCGACGAAAAATCAGAAGCAGAACGCTTGCAAATTTTTGAAGAATATGCTAATGGTGGCCTGGAAATTTTGCGAGAAGAATTTCGGGGTGCAGCCGATTATACCGATCGCCTTTTATTGTTCTTAATTTCTGAAAGGGACAATAAACATCGGTCAAATGAAGAATTTGATTTAAGCAAGTTCTTATTCTGAATTAACTATAAATTATGATTCATAGATACTTCAAACAAGCTGTAAGTTTTTTCGCTTACACCTACTCAGCCTTCATTATCTGTTATTTCATTCTCAGACTAATCTTTTGGGATCGGCTGTGGATTGTGGCTTTTATTGGCACTTTCACTCCCTTAATTTTATTGCCAATTTTATTTTTACCCGTACTAGCATTTTCAATTATCAAAAACCGCTGGTTCTCTATTATTTCATCAATTGCCTGCATTCTACTCCTAAGCTGGCTGCACCTCAAATACTTTTCCCCCGAATCAACAACAAGCATCGCCAATTCCCAGCCCAGCCTGAAAATATTATCGCATAACGTCGGTTGGCACGCAACTCAGCCACAAACTTTAGTTAAACTGATAAACCAACAACAACCGAACTTAATATTTTTACAAGAAACCGTTCGCAAACATAGCGCAGCTTTCACTTCGTTAAAAACAGAATATCCCTATCAAATAGACACTCCACCTGTAGCAATTCTCAGTAAATATCCAATTGTATCCAGCGAAATCTTGCACTTAGCCAACCATCCAGAAACGCAGCAGCGGGCAATAATTAAATTTGCAGGGGAAGAGATAGTCATTTACAATATGCAAGCAACCGGGCCGTGGGTTAAAATGTATCAAATATTGCCATCTATCAAAATCCCAGTTTACAAATACAAACAACGTTTTCCCGAAATTCAAGATTTAGTAGAGCGAATTGGGCAAGAAACTTTGCCAGTAATTGTCGCCGGCGATTTTAACATGACAGACGAATCTCAAGACTATGACAGCGTGCAGAAAGTTTTGCAAGATGCTTTCCTCAAATCAGGGTTTGGGTTTGGTTTTACCTGGCCTCACGGTTTCTTTGCGAAAAGAATTAACTTGAACTTAACTTATCCGGTTTGTCGCATTGATTATATTTGGCATTCAAAGCATTGGGGCGCTCAATCGAGTTCCGTTTTACCAGCAACGGAGTCCGATCATTTACCTGTAGCAGCAGAATTAATTTTGTTAAAGTAAGCAAGATTGTGACAAATGTTTTATACTATTAAAATCGAGAGGCACACCCAATGCAAATTACCCTCACCATCCCGATCGCCTAGAACAGCAGCTTCTTGAGAAAGCTAGCCAACTCAACTTACCGATCGAAACCCTGATTTTGCAATCCCTAGGTCAACTGTTTGAAGAAGATGAAGAGGATCTATCTAAAGAAGATATCCTCAACAGCCTCCTGATTGCGATCGCAGGAAGTAGAAGAGGGCAAAGTTCATCCGATCGCAGAACTTTAGGATGGTATTGATGTCTGAACTATCATTATTCAGGTTCTATTGTCAGATCAATTGAGCAACTAGCACATACTTTTAAAAGTATCAATTTAACAAGATTTTACTTTTGAAGCTAGTCAATATCAGTCTGCAATCGCGAGTCCCGAAATTCTAGAAAATTCCTTGACATTGTGGGTAACGAGAGTCCCTTGAAGGGCTACGGCTGTCCCTGCAATCAAAACATCGATGGGGCCGATGGGAGTACCTTGTTGCTCCAACTGGGCGCGAATTATAGCAGCCGCAACAGCAGCATCGCGATCGAAAGCAATAACGCTAACTCGGCTCAAAAATTGCTGAAGTTGTTGAGTGCGTTTGGCTGGCGAATTGGATTTAGCAATGCCGACTTGCAACTCAAAAATAACGATCGCAGAAATGACTATTTCCTGAGGAGAAACATTAGCAATGTTTTGAGCAACTTGTCCCTGACCTTTGAAATAGTAGATCAAGGTGTTTGTATCCAAAACGTACATTTACAAACTCTCCCGCAAAATGTCTTGTCCAGATTCAGCACGAATATCCTCGATGGATGGAAAATCTTTTCCCCAAGTTCCAGCCAGGGAAAAAACAAATTCAGCCCAAGGAATCGGAGAGTCTACGGTGTCTGTTTGTTGATTCGCGCTCAAATGCTTAGCACAGACAAATTCAGCAAAAGTGAGGATTTCACTAGCTTGGTCTTTGGGAAGGATTTTGGCGATCGCATAAATCTGTTCAGCGATGGTCATAATCTGGTTCTAGGTAAGGTGCAGATTCAATTATACAAAATCTATTTGCTTCCTGCTTTATCAGTATTCCCTGCTGTGGACTTTTTGGCCAATAAAAATTAGGTAAGTACCTGCGGCAATCCCACCTCTTTTGGATGCACAAACCTGCTATTAAAACTAACAGCTTTATCCTCAAAAGTCCTCGCTTGGGCCACCGCTTGCCGCAAATGAGCCCGATCCATATCGTCCTCAATTCCCGCAACCAAATATACAATTAACTTCGTGGCTAAATCCCTTCCAGAAACTAGCATTCGCTTTTTATTCGGATCGTACAAAATCCCGTACCACGCAGACTCAGGATTCTCCATATAGCTAAATCCTTCATCCACATCATACCTGCGGAGTTTGTCGAAAACAGATGTTAGCGACAATTTCTTTCTAAATACTAGAATTCCCAAAGCATTAGCTAAGGCAATTTGACCGACTGGACGAAACAAAATATTGCCCTCGCCACCAGGCTTCTCAAAACTAAATCGGCGCAATTCTGCTGTTTCTTCGCTGCTTTCAATTCTTTGATAGCTGGGCAAAGTTGCTAAATGATCGAACAATTTATGAAACTCTTCTATTCCCTCTTTCAGTTCCTCATCTTCCGGACGCATGGGAATTAAACCTTTTCTTTCCGGCTTCCAATGGGGGAATTTATGTTCTAAATACCGCCCGGCCATATCTTGCAGCGCTTGCAATGTTGTTAACACTGTTGATTTTGCTGCGACTGTGGCGCTGTCCCAATTAACGCGGGGATTTCTATCATCTTGCTCTTTTAATAAGGGATGGGTGACGGCAATTTTGCGGGCGCAGATGGCAAATCCATTATCTTCGTTCAATAATGCTAGCTGTCCCTGACTCAGAGTTACCGCCATCAGGTTAACGTGCACAAAGATCGATCGCACGCGCCGTTGTGCTTGTTGCCGCGTTTCCCCCGCCACAGCCGCCGGGATAAACTCAATCCCGATTTTTTCGTGCGCTAATTTATACACTGTTTCGGGGTCAATTTGATACTCTTGGGCTAAATCTTCGAGAGTAATTGCATCGCCCACAGGTTTTTTATTTTTGTTGTATCTTTGCAGAATTCCGGTTTTAATTAAACTCATTAAACCTTGAACTCCCATCAGCCGATGCTGTCCGTCTAAGGCAAAAATTGAGACTTTTGGAGATACATCCAACAGCCCTAAATTACCGTTTTTATCAAAGGATATGAATTCAGCGGCGGATTTAGTCGCGACGCCGTTTTCATCCCATTCTTGGGCGTGAGGATTGTCTACCCACGGGGGACAGACTACGACTAAAACTGCGGGGAATTTGTGGGATTTTCGGGCTGCTAAATATTGAGTGAGGGCTGCTTGGCGCGACCAATCTAAGGGGCGCTGAATAATTTCGTCAATGGTTTCGTCGTCGCGGACGATGTTGTTGGTTTGGAGGTCGAATTTTTGCCGGAAAAGCGGCATTTGCGAGGCGAAACGGACGCGGGAGTCTAACCATTCTAGGGTGACTGAACCGATGTAGGCTTCGCTGCTTCCCATCTGGGTTTTTTGTACGAAAATGCGATCGTCTTTTCCTAAATAATTGTCTAATAACAGTGCGATTTCCTGTCTTTCGCGATTTTCTTTTTCCAAAAATTGTTTAGCGAGGTCAGCCGCTGGATTGGTAGTCATAGGGAGTTTTTATATAATTTACGCTGTGTTTCCAAAAATATCATAGGTTAAAATTTATGTCAACTCTTGTTTTTTAAAAAGCATTGTGAAATACTGGAGTTGTTAAGTTATGAGATTCAAGCCGCATATCATAATTTGTGCAAAATGTCAAGACTTTATCTAAGTCGCAGATGAAGAATTGCGATCGCCCAGGGTTGAGATTTATCTCCGGCTTCACAAAAAAATATGTCTACTCCTTCCTTTGAATACATTTTGCCGGCGATCCGGGGAATTCAAGCGGGCCGCGAATATTACGTATCGATGTGTCCGGTGCGTTTTTTGCCGAAATTGTTCCCCTTAGATTCTGAAGAATTACCGCCGTCTTTGCGGGCGAAACGCGTGCTTAACCATGCTAGGATTCCCGAAATTGCTGATTATTTTGTCAAAAATTCTGGGAATTATACTTGTGGGGCGATCGCCGCTTCTATTGATGCGGATATTACTTTTGAAGCTGTCGGAAATGAAGCGGAAGAACGCAAAATCGGTCGCTTGCGAGTGCCGATGGATGCTAAGTTTACTATTAATGACGGACAGCATCGGCGCGCAGCTTTTGAGATGGCTTTGAGGGAAAATCCGCAGTTGGGATATGAGACTGTGGCGCTGATTTTGTATCTTGATATTGGCTTGGAAAATTCGCAGCAAAAGTTTGCCGATTTGAACAATTTTCAAGTTCCTTTGGAGTCGTCGCTAAGTCTACTTTACAACCACCGGGGCGATTCGGCTGTGGTGCTGAAGGCGGTTGTTAAGCAGGTTGAGGTGTTCCGCTGTTTGACGGAGATGGAGAGGGGGAGTTTGAATGGGCGATCGCCCAAATTGTTTGCGCTAAGTGCGATCGATCGTGCTACGATAGCTTTGCTGTCCAACATCCACAGCAGCAAACACGCGAAACCCCCTCGTTACCGCGCCACAAAACAGGAAAAACAGGAAGAACTTACTCAGCAAATACAACAGGCGGTTAGTTATTGGAATGTCGTCAGCAGTTTTATTCCAGATTGGCAATTAGTTCTGCACAAGCAGGTTGCGGCGGGGGAAGTACGGCGGAATTGCGTGCACTGTCATAGTGTTGTACTGGAGAGTTTGGGGGAAGTTGGGGCTGTTCTGCTGGCGGTTTTTCCCAATAATTGGGAGGAACATTTGAGCCTTTTGCAGCAGGTTGATTGGTCGATTTCTAATCCTGATTGGGAGGGAGGAATTTTGGTAAAAGGGGGGATTTCTAAGTCGAGGGCGAGTGTTAATTGGATGACTAATTATTTAAAGGCGAGGATTGATTGCTGGACGCACTGAGGAGAAAGTCACAAGCCCCTGTTAATCCTTTACTTTCTTCTACGTTGAACGTATTGCCGGAAAAATAACCAATTTTGTTGTTAAAGGTGCGCCGGATTTCGAGTAAAATGGGGGTGATGATTAATTCCGATCGAGCTTTTTCGCTGCTGATACTTGAGGCTAAGTCTAAGGTTTCGTCCAGGGTTTGCTTGAGGCGTTCTGAAGGTGCGATCGGGGTAATTTGGCTGAATAAGTGGGGAATGTCTTCAACGGTTAGATCCAGGGTTGAGACGGCTTGGTCGATCGTTTTGAAGTCACTGTAGGACATATTTAGTTTGCGGGTGGGATGGATTTGAGAACCGGAGATGCACGCGGACAGTGATATAATTATCTCCTGTCTAGGCTATAAAATTATTTTTTAGTCTGCTGACACTGCTTAAGTTGTCTAGTTTCTGCGTTATGGTTTTGCCTACGCTTAACTTTTTGTTGACAATAGTGTAAAATTCAAGTTCGGATTTTATTTAATCCTAACAGGAGGAGAAAATGACTACAGGAGAAGAGTCCGAAAATAAGAATTTAGCATACTATCGCAATTGTTTTTCTCAGATTAAGGTAGGCAAGAATAAACAAGGAGGTAACGCTCTAAATCAGCCAATACTGCTACTGTCTGTAATTGATTTAATTACACAAGGCTTACTTAACGAGAACAATATTACTGTTTCGGATCAATTAATTAACACCTTCAAAAGATACTGGTCTGTATTGAGTTCTGACCGTTTTGAGGAGATTGATTTTGCTATTCCGTTTTTTCATTTAAAAAACAAGAAACCTAAATTTTGGCACGTTAAATTTAGCGAAGAATACACGGGAGGACGCCCTCAAACCATCAACTCTTTAAGAAGAGATGTTGAAGCAGCAAAAATAGATGATGAATTATTTGATTTATTGCGAGACTATAATGCAAAAAAAGAATTAATAGATATACTGATATCTGCCTGGTTTTCCTCAAGCCAAAAACAGATAGAAGATGTTTTAATAATAAATCAGTCTCTCCAAGATTCTACCTGGAATGAATTAGAGAGTATTGAATCTAGTGATACAGATGCACAACCAAAGGTGTATTTACGAAAATCTTTGTTTAGAGAGGCTATTTTCCGTAAATCCGTCGTGCATTTGTATGATTACCGATGTGCTTTTTGTCGATTGAAAGTTACACGTTCGCTTAGTCAAAGTATTGTAGATGGCGCACATATCAAGCCATTCTCTGAGTTTTATGATAATAGACCAGATAATGGGCTCTCACTCTGCAAAAATCATCATTGGGCATTCGACCGAGGATGGTTTGCTATAGACGATCGTTATCAAATTATAGTTGCTATTGATTTAGAAGAGGATTCACCACACCCTAGATTAATGATAGAGTTCCACGGAGAACAGATTCTTTTGCCAAGTTCTGAGCAATATTATCCGAGAATAGATGCGATTCAGTGGCATCGTAAAAATGTGTTTACTGTAAAATCAAAAAGGAGTTATAGAAAATGAATGAATTACAACAGAAATCGCTATTTCCGCAACGCAATATTGGCGATTTAATTGCAGACATAGAAATCTTAAAAAAAGAAATTCAAGAACTTTATTGTCAAGATGAACTCCCACTTGTAATCGGCTGGAGTGGTGGCAAAGATAGTTCCGCAGTCTTGCAGCTTGTATGGTATGCAATAGCAGAACTTCCAATTGAGAAACGCCACAAAAAAATTCATGTTCTTACAAATGATACACTGGTAGAAAACCCTATAGTATCTGCTGGAGTACATAATTCTCTAAAACGGATGAAAGTGGCGGCCCAAGAACAGGGAATGCCAATAGAAACTCACTTAACTTATCCAGCCGTTCAAGATACCTTTTGGGTGTGCTTAATAGGCAAGGGATACCCAGCACCTAGGAACCGATTTAGATGGTGTACGGAACGATTGAAAATACAACCAACAGGTTCTTTTGTTCGTGAAATAATTAGAACTAGCGGTGAAGTGATTCTTGTTCTAGGGACTCGCAAGGCTGAAAGTGCTAAACGCGCTGCAAACATGGCAAAACATAGGGAGTGGCGGGTAAGCGAACGCCTCAATGCTAATCCCACTCGCCCTAACTCTTATATTTACCTTCCCATTGAAGACTGGCGAACAGATGAAGTATGGCTTTACTTGATGCAGTGGGATAATCCTTGGGGAAATAACAATAAAGATTTACTAAGTATGTATCGAGGTGCAACAGCCGACAATGAATGTCCTTTAGTTGTTGATACTTCTACTCCTAGTTGTGGAAATTCTCGCTTTGGCTGCTGGGTTTGCACAATGGTAAGCCAAGATAAATCAATGGAGGCAATGATTCAAAACGATGAGGAAAAAGAATGGATGCAGCCTCTCCTTGATATTCGTAATGAATTAGATATAAAAGACGATCACCCAAAAAGAGACTTTCGCCGCATCTACGGTAGAGTAGAATTGTTTGAACGCAACATGGGCGACGACACAACCTCCGTCGAACCCATCCCAGGCCCATACACCAAATTCTGGCGAGAACACTGGCTGAGACGAGTCCTGGAAGCACAAACCCACATCCGCAAAACCGCACCCCTAGAAATGCGCGACATCACCTTAATTACCCCGGAAGAACTTAGCGAAATCCGCCGCATTTGGCTGGAACAAAAGCACGAATTTGACGACAGTTTACCCCGCATTTATCAAGAAGTCACCGGGGAAGCGTTTGCAGATTCCCGCCCAGCCGCCGAAAGGAAACTCCTAGGTAGCGACGAATGGACTGCGATCGCAGAAATTTGCAGCGAGGACGAAATGCACCTCGAATTGATGGCAAAACTCCTCGACACAGAACGCCAATACTACACAAAACCCCGCCGTACAGGCATTTACGCGGATTTGGACAAGTGTTTTGAAACCAGTTCGCGATCGAAGGAGGAAGCGATTGGTAACGCCCACTATCAACGCAACTTAAAAACTGCGGTGGAAGCTGTTATAGCAAATCCGACTGAAAACATTCAGCAGGTCAAAAGTGCGATCGCCCAAACCAACATTTCTGCACAATCCGATACCGTCGATATTGCCAAACTCAAACAAGAACTTGAAAGCAGCAGCAATCAAGCGAAGCAGCTATCTTGGGCAGATATCAAATTTTCAACTCCCGATGTAGGAGATAAAAATAGCAAAGATTAAATCTGTCTAATCAAAACTTCCTCTGCGTAGGATGCGTCAGCTAGCATTATTCTGCATCTAATTGATAGCCCAATGGCTGACGCACCTTCTAAACAAATCAGCAACCACCGACAACATCTACAATGCAATTCCTCGAACTCGTCCTCAAAAACTTCGGGCCCTATGCAGGCACCCAAACCATCAATCTCCGCCCCGAAAAAGACGGAAATCCCTGCCCGGTTATCCTATTTGGCGGCATGAACGGCGGCGGAAAAACCACCCTCATGGACGCCATTCGCCTCGCCCTCTACGGCGGTCGCGCCCAATGTTCCACCCGAGGCAATTTAAGCTACAGCGACTTTATTAATCAATGCGTCAACCGCCACACTCCCCCACTAGAAGAAACCCGCGTAGAACTAACATTTGAACAAGTCCAAGATGACCAATTAACTCAATTTAAAATTGTTAGATACTGGAAAAAACCAGATATCAAAGACACCTTAAGCATTCTCATATACAGCGAAATAGTCAAGGATTGGTGGTCGGACAAAGCCATTACCAACACTTGGGACGAATATATCGAAACCCTTTTACCAGTCGGCATATCCAACCTGTTTCTGTTTGACGGCGAACAAGTCAAAGAACTCGCCGAACTCGAAACTCCGCCCGAGTTTGTCGTCGGGGCGATTAAATCTTTGTTGGGTTTAGAATTAGCAGAACGCCTCGCTGTCGATTTAGAAATATTAGCAGGCCGCAAGCGCAAAGAAATTGCTGGCAAAAAAGACTTGGCAGCTTTAGAAAAAATTGAAGCAACTTTTCAGGAAATTAGTAACAAAAAACAATTTGCAACTGAAGAACAAGCCAGCCTGAAAAATAAATTAGAAAAAGCTCAAACAAATCAGCAAAAAGCATCAGACAAATTTATTTATCAAGGCGGAAAAATTGCAGGCGATCGCAGTCAACTAGACAGACAGCTAAACGACTACAGAAATCAAGCAGACAAAACCCGTCTAGCCATGATGGAATTGGCATCAAATATGCTACCGCTAGCGCTTATTTCACCCTTGCTAACCGCTGCAAAAACCCAAGCAGAAACCGAAGCCAGCCAGCAGCAAGCAAAGATTGCCCAAAATGTTATCAGACAAAGAAGCGATCGCCTCCTCAACTATATCGCCGAAATCTCCTTAAATCCCCAACAGCTAGATAAAATTCAAGACTTCATCCGCGAAGAAGATCGAGAACTCGAACAGCAAGCGGCAACCGACGCCCCGCCCTGGATGAACGCCGACAACAGCAACATCCAGCAATTAGAAAACCTCCTCGGCTACCAAATCAAAGCCGAAGAAACTCTCGTGGCCCAACAAATAGCAGAAATCACCCACATCGAAACAGAAATTGACTTCACCGACAGACAACTCGCCGCCGCCGCCTCCCCCGAAGCCTACGAGAAATTAGAAGAAGAAGTCAGAAATGCTCAAAAAGCAGTTGTAATCGCAGCCGCAGCCTTGGAATCCGCAAACAGTAGCATCGCAGAATTAGATAAAGAATTAGCCAAAACCCAGAAACAACTAGAAAGCTACAGTAGCGAATATATTACCATCAGAAACAGCCAACACGTCATCGCTTCGATCGCGAAAGCGCAAAATACCCTCAAACTCTTTAAAGAAAAACTCACCCTCAAAAAACTCAACAAACTCGAAATAGAGATTACCGACTGTTTTCGCTACCTGTTGCACAAAAGCGACCTGGTGCACAGAGTTGCGATCGACACTGACACCTTTAGCCTCTCAATTTACGATCCAGAAGGCAAACCGGTACCCAAACACCGACTTTCGGCTGGTGAAAAACAACTGCTGGCGATCGCCTTTTTGTGGGGATTGGCCAGAGTATCCGGGAGACAGTTACCAGTTGCGATCGACACTCCCCTCGGCCGCCTCGACTCATCCCACAGAAACAACCTAGTCGAACGCTATTTTCCCTCAGCCAGCCACCAAGTCATCCTGCTTTCTACCGACACGGAGATTCGGCAAGCAGAATATGATAAGCTGCAAGAATTAGAGGCGATCGCCCACAGCTACCTCCTCAACTATGATTCGACCAAACGGCAAACTACCGTCGAAACTGGTTATTTCTGGGCATAAAAAACCGCGCCAAAATTTTTAGCAACCCCCTTGACTTTTCCGGGGAGTTGCGGTAGTATATATAGGATAATGGGATGGTTGCGAAAATTTTATTTTTGCAACCATCCCATTATGTTAGGATTCATCCTACTAAAAATATAATACCAAAAACCGCTGTATTTATCAAGCCCGCGCCCTGTAAAAATTTGTTAATTTTAGTTTTTTAACTCGGTCAAAAAACGTAAATTTAGAGGCTGAGCTTCCCAAATATTAACACTCTTTACCAGATATCAAACAATTCTCAACTCATGGAACCACCAGTCGATCGCATCTGCCTCTCTCAAACAGCCAAAGACCAACTATCTAAACTCAAACGATCGACTAAAATCGATCGGTGGAACGTCCTGTGCCGGTGGGGATTTTGCCGATCGCTCGCCGAACCCAGCATCCCATCCCCAGTACCTATTAAGAGCGACAGCAATGTGGAACTAAGCTGGGATGTTTTTGGCGGCGACATGGCTGATATTCTGATCGTTGCTCTCAAGCAGCGGTGTTATCAAGATAATTTGGGTACGTCCAAGGAAACTCTCGCCCAACAGTTTCGCCTGCACTTGCATCGAGGTATTGGCTATTTAGCTGGCGATCCGAATATTAAGAAGATTGAAGATTTGGTGGCGATCGCGCTTTCTCCTGAGAAATTGAGAAATTAAACGAACCGCGAAGGCGCAAAGAACGCGAAGGAAGAAAGAGAAGGGAAGAGTTTACAATTTATTTGGGAGTGCTATCAGTGCCAATGTTTGGCTGTCGCGGCGGAGGATTTTATGGCAAATTACAAATTTGACCTGATAGAATAAGGGTTGGAAGGAAGTAGATGTTTGAAAGTAGTAGTTGAGGAGTTCCATGGGGCTATTGTTAAATTCGATGATTTCACAATAGGGAATTCCGGGCGATCGCAGTTACAGCAAACTGTCACTTCCTGCGCTGACTCGCTTGCCCTCAACGCCCAAAACCCCCAAACCCTCACCAAATCAAACATTCTTGCGATCGCCCTCCCTGTATTCCCAAGCCTAAAAGTAGACAATTTAACAACTGTACCACTAATAAAAACGGTTCGTAGTGAGGACTTTAGTCCGCATAAAGAAGGACTAAAGTCCGAACGATCGAACCTATTTGATTGCGATCTTTCGGGAGCATCTCAGTTTTGCATTTATAGTGCGAGCACGCAAGAGCTCGCGTATGCTACAAATCGCGAGCGGGGACGCTCGCACTATAATAAAAAAAATGCTTTTTGCAAAATTGAGATGCTCCCGATCTTTCTTTTGGGCGATGAGATGACTAATGACTAAGGACTTTTGAGACCAAAAGCGGGAAAAAATGCCCTACTGGGCCTTGACCTTCCCCAATATCTAAAGCATATTTCAGAGCAGTAGTAACATAATTCTTAGCTAATGTCACCGCTGTAAACAAATCTTTACCTAATGCTAGATTAGCAGCGATCGCAGCACTCAACGTGCAACCAGTCCCGTGAGTATTCCCAGTATCAACCGTCTCAGTTTTCAACACATCCAGCCGCGTACCGTCAAACCAAACATCAATTCCCCGCAAATCTCCCGCCATCCCGCCACCTTTGACTAAAACAGCTTTCGCGCCCGATCGATAAATCTCCTGCGCTGCCGATCGCATATCATCTAAAGAAACAATCTCTCTTCCGCTCAAAATCTCAGCCTCAAAGCGATTAGGAGTTACAACAACCGCCAAAGGAATCAAATTATCGCGCAAAAATGCGATCGCCCCGTCGTCAATCAGTCGATCGCCCGATCGGGATACCATCACCGGATCGACAACCAAATTTCCTATATTCCAAGCTTCAACCTGGGAAGCAACTACCGCCATAATTTCCCGGTTTAGCAGCATCCCAGTCTTCGCAGCCTGCACCCCAATATCCCCAACCACCGCCTGGATTTGAGCGGCCACAGCCTCCGCAGACAAAGCATCCACCCGCGTCACACCCAAAGTATTTTGAGCTGTCACGCAAGTCAGAGCACTCGTACCATGCACGCAGTGAAAAGCAAAAGTCCGCAAATCCGCCTGAATCCCGGCCCCGCCACCGCTATCAGATCCAGCCACAGTCAAAGCCACAGGAATCTTAGATTTAATCATCTTTTGTGCAACCGCAGATAAACGCAAACAAACGCAGATAAATTCCATATTATCCGCGTTCATCCGTGTTCATCTGCCATCATCTGCGGTTCAAAATCCCCAACCAAATTAGCTATGATTAAAATCAAGTAAAGAATTATTGCAAATAAATATGAAACTCACCCGCATCGACCTCAACTCCTGGATCTTCCACATCGCAGGCCAAACCATCTTAGTCGATCCCTGGCTGGTCGATCCCCTCGTATTTTACGGTCAACCTTGGCTGTTCACCGCCTACCACAACACGCCCGTCGCCTTTACTCCCAGTACCTTACCGCCGATCGATCTTATCCTAATTTCCCAAGGCTTAGACGACCACTGTCACAGACCAACACTCGAAAAGCTCGATCGCACAATTCCCGCGATCGCCTCACCCACCGCCGCCAAAGTCCTCAGCAGTTTAGGCTACACCAATATCACATCTTTAACAAATTGGCAAGAGTCTACATTTAAAGAAATATTACAAATAACCGCCGTACCCGGAGCCGAAATCCAGCCCGGACAAGAAGAAAACGGCTATTTACTCAAAGATTTAAACAGCGGCGAAACTCTTTATTACGAACCACACCTGCCGCCCTTAGAAAAAGTCAAACAGAAAATAGACACCGTAGACGTAGCAATCGCCCCCGTCATCGGTCAAATCTTCCCCTTCCTCGGACAAATCATCATCGGCCCTGCTGAGGCCCTGAAACTTGCCCAAACCCTAAAACCTCGGTTTTTTGTACCTACAACCACAGGAGATATCCGAGCCACGGGTATTTTACCAATGTTAGTGAAGTCGATCGGCAGCATCCCCGAATTTCGCGATTTACTTGCCAATTCAGGACTCTCCACCCAGCTACTCGAACCCGAACCCGGACAAACCCTAGAGATTTTAGATTTTAGATTTTAGATTTTAGATTTTTTATATTTTAGATAAATCCAAAATACCAAATCCCAGATCTCAATAGATTTTAGATTTTTCAGATTGGAGATTTATCGACAATCCACAATCCACAATCTAAAATCTAAAATCCAAAATCTAAAATCATTTGGTTGGGCGACGGTTTCGCAAAAACTCAGGAATATCCAATCCGAAATCCTGCGGTTTCGTTTTCGCATCCTGCGGCTGTTGAGCAGGAGTCACCGGCACAGTCGCAGCCCGCCAAGGAGCATTAACATTTTGCGCGCGCGAAGCCTGAGACGATGAGATCATTTCCCCCGAAAAACCAGTAGCGATCACAGTAATCTTAATTTCGCCCTGAAGCCGCTCATCAATCACCGCTCCAAAAATAATATTGGCATTCGGATCGACAACTTCATAAATCGTCTCAGCCGCCGCATTAACTTCATGCAGCGTCATATCTGTACCGCCAGTGATGTTAAACACTACACCTCTAGCGCCCTCGATCGAGGAAGCTTCCAGCAAAGGCGAAGAAATCGCCTGCATTGCAGCTTCCCTAGCCCGCGACTTGCCAGATCCCACGCCGATACCCATCAAAGCCGAACCCGCATCCGCCATTACAGCGCGCACGTCAGCAAAGTCAACATTCACCAAACCGGGAATTGTAATGATGTCAGAAATACCCTGAACCCCTTGGCGCAGGATATCGTCAGCAACTCGGAAAGCCTCTTGTACGGGCATTTGTTCCGAAATCACAGACAGCAGCTTGTCGTTAGGAATCACGATCAGCGTATCCACCCGGCTTTGCAAAGCCGCAATTCCTTCCTCAGCTTGGCTGGTGCGCCGCCGTCCCTCAAACGTGAAAGGCCGGGTTACGATGCCCACAGTCAAAGCGCCCATTTCTTTAGCCACTTCCGCGACAATCGGAGCCGCGCCCGTGCCCGTACCGCCACCCATGCCGGCCGTGATAAACACCAAATCGGCGTGATTCAAAGCATTAGCAACTTCGTCGCGAGACTCTTCAGCAGCCTTTTGTCCGATCGCCGGATTGCCGCCCGCGCCCAAACCGCGCGTCAACTTTTGTCCGACTTGCAAGCGTTTCGGAGCATTAGAGAGCACCAGAGCTTGGGAATCCGTATTCACGCACCAAAACTCGACACCAGAAACCTCGCTAGCAATCATCCGGTTAACGGCATTGCCGCCACCACCGCCAACGCCAATTACTTTGATTTTGGCGGCACTGCTGGGCATTATGTCTTTGGGATTGACCATAGGATCGATATCAATACTATCTACATTTACATAACCAGACTTGCGTCTAAACGGATTGGCGGAATCTAAGGCCACCGGAAAATTTTTTACTTCTTCCGAAGGGGGACTGTCTTGGTCAGACCCCTGACTATTATTAAGGTTCATGAGAGTCTGGGATAGTAGATTACAGCTTTTTAACTAAACGCCAATTCACCATCAACTATATGCTAATGTTGCGCGAAAAACTAACACTGGTCGAGGCTCAATGTTAGCAATCTCGGATTTGGCCGCTGTTGCTCGCCCATAGCTTGCATACCCCATCTAGGTGCTTGTGCACAAGGCACTTCTGGGCAAGGCAAAATGAAAAAAATGGATACCAGCCCTTAACGCATCGGATCGAACCCAAAGTTATGAATTTTTTTTCTGATGCGGATCGGTATCAAAAAAGTGTCCTTATTTCCAGTCTTGCGTATTGATGCCCAGATGTAAAAATTCTGATTGTCGATCGACTATACCTTCTCCCGCCTTTCCAAGACACAGGCTCAATTCTGAGCCGGAGTTGGTGCGGGAGTTGAACTCTCCAAACTAGGAGGGGGTTCTGGCAAGTGGACGATCGGGGCAGCAGGATTTTTCAAGTCAATGTAGGCTATTTTGCTTGAATCTAGCTGTTTTGGCAATTGTCGCATTCGGTCTAAAACTTTAAGCTGCTCGATAGTCTTGGAACTGTACGGCCCTAAGTGTACCGTACCGATCTCTGTTTTCAAGATCAAGTTATTTGGGTTTTGCCAATCTATCTCAAACACTTTCACAGTCAAGCCGCTGAGTCCTTGGTAAAACTTCGGCCACGAGGCTCGATACTGTTCCAAAGGCCCGATGACTTTTAAAGTTGGCAAAGAATGCTGGGGCCCGGTTCCCTGAGGGCTGACCGGTGCGATCGAACTATTGTCCGATCGCACAGCAGTATAGCTCTCTGACGGCATCCAGCCTCCGCGAGCATCCAGCCACCCCACCTTGTCCTTGTCGCTAGATTTCAACACCGCAGTCGGCTGTGCCACCGCCACCGGCAGCCTTTCTGACACTTCTATCGTCAAAGAAGGCGGAAACAAGTTGCGAGTCACCTTCGCTTTGGCGATCGGCCCCGTTGACTCCAGCTTTTGGGCCAGGGCCTGCGGTTGAATTCCCCACAGCGACTGCGGGTAAGACAGCGGCACCAAAGAGCGCACCGCCTTGTCCGACAGCCACTGATTGCCCTCCACCTTCACTTGTTCCGATCGAGCAATCAACCAAGCCGGCTGTGCAATCCACCACAGCAAACCCCCGGCGATCGCGCTCGCTGCCAACATTTGCCACATCAGGGCTGCCGATCGAGCGCGACGCTGCCGCCGCAACTCTTCGCGCCTGCGCCCTAACTCTTTTTGAGAAACCACTCCAAAACTAGCCATCTACCTCTTGACAATTTAACTAGACAGACGGGAATTCCCCCACTATACCGTAGTCGGTTAATAGGGGTTGACACTCGAGCGGGCTAAAGCCACGCTCGATTCTGCGGACAAAGCAGGCTTGGGCAATGCCCAAACTCTAACTCTCGCTGGGAGTCGTCAAGCACCGTCTATTCAGTCGGTCAAGGTTTACACCTAACTTACTGACTACTTTGATAGAGTCGAGGGAATAATTACTCATTCCCCCTCTCCTTCAAAACCGTACTTGTGACTGTCGGGTAAGAGAGCATACGTCGCCGTATCTCCCTCCCCTAAGAACCGGACTTGACACTTGTCGCATCATCCGGCTCAAGCCTCTGCCTTCACAGTAC
>NZ_JAEQCF010000195.1:0-1411 GCF_020738625.1 Microcoleus sp. PH2017_09_SFU_O_A | reverse complement strand
CCCGAAACATCCCAGCGCAAGCGAGTGTCTTTACTGACAATCCAAGGTTTTTTGGGAATCGCGCAGGGTTTGAACAAAATGGTACATCGTAGATTTGTCAACAAGTGTACCACCTTGTCTATTTAATCGCTAGCTAGGTACTAGCTCAGCGCAAATCACCGGCTCTGTCTAAAATGAGTGTCACGTTTACTGATCGTAACCTAGTCCGGCAACTTTGTCGCGGCCGATCGCTCCCAAGGCAGTTCGGAAACGGCCAATTTAGGGGGTTTTAACGAATTTAGCGGATTTATAGCGATCGAACTCAATCCGAGAACGAGAAGTCAAGCATAAAGATTTTCCCCATCTCCCCATCTCCCCCTCTCGGCCTCTCCCCCTCTCCCACTCCTCCCCAACGGCACCGAATTACTTGTCGATTTGTAACAAAAGATTCCCAAAAGCGCCAATTTGTCTCAAATTGATGAAAGCTCGTGCCCGTAAAATGGAGTTTTCCTCATATGTCTTTAACAGATACCCAAGTCTACGTAGCGCTCGTAATTGCTTTGATTCCCGGAATCTTGGCTTTCCGGCTGTCAACAGAACTGTACAAGTAGTTTCGAGACACCAGTAGCGAACCGCACCGTCGCCTGTCCTCCTTAGTTAAATCTCGAAATTACAGACAATTGCTGTCATCGTGCAGTAGATTGTTTGTGGTCACGAAGACGAGACTGCAAGGGCAGGCATTTTTATTGGGAAATTCCGTCCTCAGCCGTCACCCAGTCTCAAAAATTTGGGCTGCGAGCACCCTGACAAACAGGGGCGGGTGTGCGTTAAACTCAGAATTTTCTGTGGTCAGCTCTAAAAAGTCAGTCTCAGGTATTTGAAAAAAAAATTATGCAAGCGATTCAACCTACCGTTACCCCACTACGTCCTGTAAAAACTCCCCCTCGGGTTACTCCTCGTCGCAGCAGCAGCAGCCAGCGTTCCTACCCTCATCAAACGCTCGCCGCCGAAACAGGAGTCAAGTTAGCAGTTAATGTAGTTCTGTCAGTGTGTGCGACTTCTGCTTTGATTCAGCTTTGGCCCCACTACCGGGGAGTCCAAGAAAAGTTGCACGAAATCCAAGCTGAAGTGAATCTTACTCAAGCGCGAGTCGATAAGTCGCGATCGGACTTTAACCGCTATTTTGACCCCAGTCAGGCTAAAACTGTGATGCAAGAGCAAAGCAATCGAGCCGATCCCCAGCAACGCCCGGTGATTTTGCAGGAACCCGAAGCACCCGATTCTGAGGAATCTACGCTGCAACCTTAAATTGTCAGACAGCAACCTTAATCTGAGTGCGACTCGTTGATTGGCAAATCACGGTAAACAGTCCGTACATAGCTAATCCAACTCTAACCAACAACGGAAAAGAGTTGAACTCTCGGAGATATAC
>NZ_JAEQCF010000026.1:0-56800 GCF_020738625.1 Microcoleus sp. PH2017_09_SFU_O_A | reverse complement strand
AATGCGGTTGTCGGTGCTGGTGACCCAGTTGCAAAACTGCGACCACAGGTTGGCGCTTTCGCGCTGCTGTAAGGTTGCTGTCATGGTTTTATGATTGCTGTATTTGGTTTTCAATGTTCGTGACGGCTTTGTGTTCCGCCATGTAAATAAATATAAACCTTTTATTTCGGTTTGTAAAGGGGTGTAACAACAGCTTAACTGATGAGAGTCATCAGGAAAGCTGATGAAACGATAAAGAGGCGAAAAGATTGCGTCGCTTCGATCGCACTTAACCCTAACGGGGAACAGGAGCTACCCGAGGTGGAGCAACTGGAGAAGGTGGAGCAACTGGAGCGATCGCAGGTGCAGGTGCAGGGCTGCGAGGAGGTGGAGCACTGCTGAACTGTTGCAGTTGCTGGGGGGTGAGCGATCGCAAAATTCTCAGTCCCAAAGTATTTCGGGAGATGCCCAGGGCGTAGTTTGGCTCTAAATACGGGCGGAACTTTGATTTGTTGTTCAAATAGCTTTCCATGAACGCTAGGCTGAGTCCGTTGAGGTAGCGGCGGGCTAAGGCGGGTTCGGGCCCGATCGCCTGTGCTGGTGGCAAAAAGACGCTTTGAGGGGATTGGTCGATCGTGGAAAAGTGAGTCCCGTTGTTCATCAGCACCAGATATTTGTTCGGCGATGTCAGCCATGTGAAGGGTTGAATTTGTTCGAGCAAAGCGGGGGCGACGGTATCGGCGGTGCCTGCGATTACCATGACTGGGATTTGGATTTTGCTGAGGTTTGTTTCTCCTAAAATGCTGCTGACGATCGGGTTGATGGCGATCGCAGCTTTGACGCGCGGATCGCCGAAATTGTACTGGTTGCGATCGAGGCTGCGGGCGCGGCACTGCAACAGCAGCGAGAGGTTCCAAGTTTCATTTTCCAGCTTGCAGTCTTTGTCTAGCTGTGCAAAGTTAATCTCGGCTCCCGCTAGTGTTAAAGCCGTATAGCCTCCGAAAGATTGGCCGATGACGCCGACTCGCTGCAAGTCTAGCTGTCCTCGGTAGGCCGGATTGGTTGTCGAAAGTTGGGTTAAATAATCGAGCAGGTCTTTGATGTCTAGGGGGCGGTTGACAAATTCTGCTGGTTCTGCTACTTCGTTGGCTCTGCCTGTTACTAGGTCTTGGATTTGTTGGGCGTTGCTGCCGGGGTGTTCGGGGACGGCGACGGCAAAGCCGTAGGAGGCTAGGTGTTTGGCTAAATACTCGTAGGAAATGCGATCGGAACCTAAACCGTGAGAAATTACTACGACTGGAGCCGGTTGCGGACTTTTGAGCGGCAGGTAAATGTCGATATCAAAGGTACGATCGCGATTTGGACTCGTCAGAGTTACCGATGATTTTTTCCAATTATAGGGGCCCTTTTCCTGGATCTGTAGCATTTCGGCGGGCGGTATCCCAGACTCCTCGGCTGCTTGTGTTTCCGACAACTTGGCGACTCCGGCGATCGTCCGATTGGAACGGTTGATCAGCGATGTCAGCTCGTTGGCGATACCCAAGCCGCGCGCAATGTCAATCCTGATGCCGTAAGTGGGGAATTTCCGCAGCACGTTGAGAATTGTCATGCCTTCTGGATCTGAGGCTGCTAAAATTAGGGCGGCTCGGATGGCATAAAATCCAGGCTGCCGAGCTTTGGTTTGAATTACTCGCCCCAAACGTTCCAGGAGCACTTCTCCTTGCGGCGTGTAGAGGAATTGGGCGATCGTCACAGGGCTGATTTCTGCTTTCGCTTGCAGGCCGTTGCGAATCTCCGCTAGCTGTGATTTTTTGGCGTACTGAGCGAAGCCGTCCAAGTTTGAGTCTATTTTGCCTTCTTTGGCGAAGAGTGTCAGGGATTCGATCGGCACTGATACTTCTAGCGGCCCGTAAGTTACATAGATTCGTTCTGCTCCCAAGGCCGGTGCAGCGGTACAAACAGCCGTGAATGCAAACAATCCTAGGTATTTTGGGGCGATCGACCGCCGAGCGCGAATTGCCGCAGTAGAGATACTCGGAAACAGACAGTTCATAACTTTAACACCTAGAACTTCTAATAATTAGTCGGTGAAACGATGTAAATTGTTTCACTAATATTTAATACCAAAAAATCGATCTTTTACTGGGGAAATTAGGTTATCGTGGGAAGTATATCCAAAAGAGCAATTTTCTGACCTAACAAGACTAGCTGAACTTTAAAATTCAACGCCGAGGGGTGAGTGGATTTGAGAGTTGAGAGTTGAGATTTGAGATTTACTCGGCAGATGAATCTGGAAGCTGAAACTTGGGTCTAAAATTTGGGTAGCATCTAGGACTTAAGCCGACGCTTGTATCCGTCTTTGGGCGAGGGGTCAAACCTATTCTAATGCCCATTGATTATTGTTTCAGCTATCCCAGATATTTGCGATCGAGTTTGCAACTATAGCCTGAGTGAGAGAATTTATCATGTTCAATGCAACTGCCATCCTGATTGACGCTTTTGTGCAAGAGCTACAGGCCGGCTACCGCCGCACCTACGGCAAGTACAAGCCTGACTACCCTGAAATTATCGCCTGGGCGGGGACTATGGCTCTCGAAAACATCGCTAACTGCGATGCTCTTTACCACAATGTGGAACACACAATGCTCGTGGCCTTGGTGGGACAAGAGATTCTTCGCGGCAAGCATATTCGCGAAGGGGGTGTGTCGCCGGAAGATTGGCTGCACTACCTGATCTCACTGCTATGCCACGATATCGGCTACGTGAAAGGTGTTTGCCGCCAAGACCAAGAATCTGTGGGACTCTATGCTACTGGTATTGATGGAGGCATGGTTTCTGTGGCGATCGGCGCCACTTCTGCTAGTCTAACTCCTTATCATGTCGATCGAGGAAAACTCGTAATAGACGAACGCTTCGGCGGCCACACATTAATTGATGCCGAACAAATCAAGCGCAATATTGAGTTGACACGCTTCCCAGTTCCTGCTAGCGAAACCCATCAAGACAGAAACAACTATTCTGGGCTCGCCAGGGCCGCCGATTTAATCGGTCAGTTGAGTGACCCAAATTACCTCCGCAAAATCAGCGCCCTATTCTACGAATTTGAGGAAGTCGGCACTAATAAAATCTTGGGCTACAAATCCCCGGGAGATTTGCGCCAAAATTACGCCAAGTTTTATTGGAACGGAGTTTTCCCATACATTCCAGCAGCTTTGAACTACTTGGAATTGACCCAGGGTGGCAAACAGATTATTGCCAACCTATACGCTAACGTGTTTCAAGTAGAACACGCTGAACCGCTTGCTTTCACCAAGCCGAACTCTCAAGATTCGCTCAAGTCCTGCGCCAACGGCAACTCGAATGGCGAAAAAAATAGTGATAATCTTCAACCTTCCATGTCCGGTGGAGATAACAACAAGAAGTTTAGCGATTTTTCCGACCTGAATTTGTGAGAGTGTTTTCGCATAATTCATGATTTATCGACGCGAGTCATCATTAGAAACTTTTTGGATTTTCTACTTGCTGGCTCCTTTTTGTTTGAGCTACAATAAATACTGTTTACTAGATTCGTAATACAAATTAGGTACGTTGTTGGGCTTTAGCCCTCTTTATAATATTCGGAAAGAGGGCTGAAGCCCAACAACGTACCTCATCTGCTTCCTTGCTCTTGTAGGACAAGATTAAGTAAAATGTATTGAGCTATAATAAGAGTAAGAAATCGTTGTCCCTTAGGGAAATTCAGGTCATGGCAACCAACAACATTGAAGTCGTTTTTAGCTTTGATACAACTGGCAGTATGTACCCTTGCTTGACGCAAGTTCGTCGGAAAATCAAAGAGACGGTAACAAGATTGCTTGATGAAATTCCTGGCATTCGCATTGGCATTATTGCTCACGGCGACTATTGCGATGCTGGCAGCACCTACGTGACTAAACACCTCGATTTGTCTGGCGATGTCGGCAAGATTTGCAATTTTGTGGAAAATGTCGAACCTACTGGCGGCGGCGATGCTCCAGAATGTTATGAATTAGTCTTGCACGAAGCTCAATCACTTTCCTGGACTCCCACTAATTCCAAAACATTCGTACTAATTGGCGACGATATCCCCCACGCACCCGCTCAAACTCCCCAAAAACTTAACTGGCGTCAAGAAGTAGATAAGTTAGCACAGATGGGAATTGCCGTTTACGGCATCCAAGCTCTCAACCGTCCCCATGCTACTTTATTCTACAAAGAACTAGCGGAAAAATCTGGCGGTTTTCACCTCAATCTCGACCAATTTTCCTACATCACAGATTTCTTTTTAGCAGTTTGTTACCAACAATCATCTGACGAACAACTACAAGCTTACGAACAAGAAGTTGTCAGTCAAGGTCGCATGAGTCGCGGCTTAAACAAGATGTTTGATACCATGATGAAGCGGGAAGGGACTGCTGTTTATGAGTCAGTAGAATTGCGCGCTGTCAAACCGGGGAGATTTCAGATTCTCGAAGTAGACAACGAGATTTCTATTAAAGCTTTTGTTCTGGAAAATGGTTTGGCTTTTAAAACCGGGCGCGGGTTTTATGAATTTACCAAAACAGAAACTATCCAAGGTAAGAAAGAAATTGTGCTGATGGAGCGTTTGACAGGGGATTTATTTGAAGGAGAAGCGGCGCGAGAAATGTTGGGTTTGCCAATGGGTGAGACAGTTCGCATCAAGCCGAGCAATCTAGAAAAGTATGCGGTTTTTGTGCAAAGTACCTCGGCTAATCGCAAGCTGATGGGGGGAACTCGTTTCCTTTATGAAGTTGAAGATTGGGATCGTTAATCGATTTTAAATGTCCTAACTACAACCACAGAGTAGGGTGCATCTCACTTTTGAAGAGGGCGAAGCATGACCGCATATAAGTTATTAGTTATAATCCCATATTGACTACGGTCATGCTTCGCCCCTACAAACATATTTACCAAAAACAGATGCACCCCGCAGAGCAGCGCAGATAATGCTAAAATTTCTATGGTTTGTGTTTGTAGCCTTTCTCAAAAAGATGAGGTATGACTGACAGTTTAATATAACTACTAAACTAGGAGGGCTAAAGCCCAACTACGTACCCGATCTTTTTGAGAACCGCTATATTCTAGTATCTGCGGTTAGACAATATACACTTTTAAATTAATATGCAACCAGAAATTCAGCAGCGAGTTAAACAATTGAGGCAGCAGCTACAGGAAGCTAGCTATGCTTATTATGTTCTTGATGCGCCGATGATGGCTGATGAGGTGTACGATCGCCTTTACCGAGAGTTGCAAGAGTTAGAATCAGATTATCCTGAGTTGATTGCTGCGGAAAGTCCGACTCAGCGCGTGGGAGAAAAGCCGGCTACTCAATTTTTTAGCGTCAAGCACAATATTCCTCTCTACAGTTTGGAAAATGCTTTTAATTTTGAGGAATTGACCAAATGGCAGGAACGCTGGCAGCGAATTGCACCCCCCCTAACCCCCCCTTATCAAGGGGGGGGACAAGATATGATTTTACCTTCCGAGGATGGCATTTCACCGCCCCTAACCCACCCTTATCAAGGGGGAAATGCACCCCCCCTAACCCCCCCTTATCAAGGGGGGGGACAAGATGGAATTGCACATCTACCTAGCAATGACGAAAACAGGGAAATTACTCCCCCCCTTAGCAAGGGGGGGCTGGGGGGGGGTTCCTACCAGGAAATTACTCCCCCCCTTAGCAAGGGGGGGTTGGGGGGGGTTTCCTATGTTTGTGAGTTAAAAATTGATGGTTCTGCTTTAGCGTTAACCTATGAAAATGGGGTTTTAGTTCGGGGTGCAACGCGGGGAGATGGGATTGCGGGAGAGGATATTACTCAAAATGTTAAGACTATTCGCTCGATTCCTCTCAAACTTAATTTAGATAATCCGCCGCCTGTGGTGGAAGTGCGGGGAGAGGCTTTTTTGTCTTTGGCTGTGTTTGAGGATATTAATCGGGAACGGGAAAAAGCGGGGGAACAATTGTTTGCTAATCCTCGCAATGCTGCGGCGGGTACGCTGCGACAGTTGGATTCTAAGATTGTAGATAAGCGACGGTTGGATTTCTTTGCTTATACTCTACATTTAGATGAGGGTAATGAGGAAAAGACGCAAGGGGAATCTTTGGAATTGTTGCGAAGGATGGGGTTTAAGGTGAATCCCAATCGGAAAATTTGCTCTTCGTTGGATGAGGTGCGGGAGTATTACGAATATTGGGATACTGAACGGCGAAATTTACCCTATATGACTGATGGGGTTGTTGTTAAGATTAATTCGGTTTGGCTGCAACGACAATTGGGTTTTACTCAGAGGTTTCCGCGTTGGGCGATCGCACTTAAGTATCCGGCTGCCGAAGTCCCTACAATTGTAGAAGCAATAACTGTACAAGTCGGGAGAACCGGCGCGCTGACTCCTGTGGCGGAACTCAAACCGGTGCAGTTGGCTGGAACGACGGTTTCGCGGGCTTCTCTCCACAATAGCGATCGACTTTCCGATCTCAATCTTCACATCGGCGATACTGTAATTGTCAGAAAAGCTGGGGAGATTATACCAGAAGTTGTCCGAGTTTTGCCGGAACTTCGTCCCCCAAATGCTCAACTTTTTCAAATGCCTAGCTGCTGTCCCGAATGCACGCAGCCTGTGGTTCGCGAAAAGGGGGAGGCCGTGACTCGCTGCATCAACACGTCTTGTCCGGCGATTTTGAGGGGTTCCCTGATTCATTTTTGCAGCCGGGATGCTCTGGATATTAACGGTGTTGGGGAAAAGTTGGTGCAGCAGATGGTGGATAGCAATCTGGTGCAGTCGGCGGCGGATTTGTTTGATTTGACTGCTGACAGATTGATGGTTTTGGAACGCATGGGTAAAAAGTTAGCAGAAAAGTTGGTAAGTGCGATCGCCCGATCGAAAAATCAACCTTATGCGCGGGTACTTTACGGCCTGGGCATCCGCCACGTCGGCAGTGTCAACGCTCAATTGTTGACTGAAAGGTTTGCCAATGTGGAAGAGTTAGCAGCGGTATCGGCGGCAGGAATTGAGGGAGTTTACGGCATCGGCCCGGAAATTGCACAAGCTGTTTATCAGTGGTTTCGAGTTCCGGCAAATCAAAGTTTAATTGCACGGTTGCAAACTGCGGGATTGCAATTGCATTCAGAAATGAAAACTCAGAACTCGGCAGCTCAAAATTTACAATTTGCAGGTAAAACATTTGTACTTACCGGAACTTTGCCGACTCTGAAACGAGATGAAGCTAAGGATTTGATTGTCAAAGCTGGAGGAAAAGTCACAGGTTCTGTCAGTGCTAAAACCGATTATGTGGTTGTAGGTGAAGATGCTGGCTCTAAGTTGGAAAAGGCTCAATCTTTGGGAGTTAAGCTACTGTCGGAGGCTGAGTTATTGGAACTTTTGGCAACTTAAAAATTGATAATTGTTCGTAAGGTGTAGCCATCAGCAATGTTTGTAGTCAGGAATGAAGTCCTCTAAATTCATGAGGAATGAAGTCCTCACTACGAACCTGTTTTGTGTTTGATATTCGGACTTCATTCCTCTGATTTTGATAAGGACTGAAGTCCTCACTACGAACCTGTTTTGCGGCAGGCGCAAAATAGCCGATCGCAAATTACGCAATACCTCAAAAGGCATAGAAATTGCGCTCGCACTTCGTCAATATACATACTTCTCTCGCCTGGGCGCCCGAATCGGTTGTCGGCACAGGCTAGTTTTGCTAAAATTTGATATAGTTGGGATTTGCGATCGCGCGTAACTGCCAACCGAACAAAGTTCCAGCAATCAGAGGAGATACGTGATGTCGGAAACCCCAGAACAAACACAAACAAATTTGTCGGCTCCAGAAACAAGTTCCGAAAGCTCTATTTCTTGGACTGAAAACGTAAAAAGTAGCGTGGGAAACATCCTGAGCAGTTGGAAGGTGAAAGCAGGATTGGGAGTGGCTGTACTATTGGGAGTCTTAGTGTTGTCGTTTTTCTGGCAGCACATGATTGCAGTTGTAGGTATGAACAGTTGGGCGGCTCGATCGGGCGCTAGGGCGATCGAATGTATGGTAAGAGATACTAATAACGACGAGTATGTCAGTTGCAGCGCCCTCCTCGACCAGCAAATTGTCCCTCTCGAATGCAGTTCTAGTTTGTTAAACATCGGTTGTCGCGTCAATTACGGAACTGCGGCACCAAATCCGAGACAGCTTGGGCCCAGAGCTTCTGCTGATTTTAGATAATTTTTGACTAGCTTTGCCATCCTAAAAATATGATGCCGATGCCAAGCATAAATGAGGGAGGATCTCATTTTTTCAAAACGCATTTTTTATTGTAGTGCGAGCGTCCCCGCTCGCGAGTCTTGCATCGCTCGCGAGCGGGGACGCTCGCACTATTAAATGCAAAACTGAGATACTTCCAATAAATGGTGCGTCAGAATGAGATGAGGGGTGATAATTAAAAATTACCTTTCCTGACGCACCCTACCCTTGAATTGTTCTTTCTTCCTTCTTCCTTTGCTAGTTTGAGAGAATTTTTGATTAGCTTTGCCGAAAATATGATGCCGATGCCAAGCATAAATGGTGCGTCAGAATTAGATTAGGGGTGATGATTGAAAATTACCTTTCCTGACGCACCCTACCCTTGAATTCTTCCTTCTGCCAACTGTCAACTGTCAACTGTCAACTGTCAACTGCCAACTTTTCTTACCAAGGATTTCCGATGAGGGTGAAACTGCTCCAGTAGTAAGGATGAGAAAAATCTTGGGTTTGTTGTTGTATGTTATTCGGTAAATTTAAGTTGCCCGCTGTTGTCAATAATTGCCGATTTTCAATCCGAACTTGACGAGCAATCATCGCCTGTTGAGTAAGTTGCAGAGTTTCTGCCTTAGTTTTGCCTCCTCGAAGCTGGTGGTAAAATTCGCTCATTAGTCCCAAAGTGCCTCCGTCATCAACATACCACAAACTCCCTAAGGCAGATTTGGCGCCGGATTTGACCGCTAAACCTCCAAAACCTAACTCTGCTTCCCGATCGCCCAAAGCAGTTCTACAAGCACTCAACACTAACAAGTCTACCTGCGGATTGCGCCAATTTAAACTCTCCATGTCATTGAGCTGCAATTTGTAATTCCAGAGTTGAATGTAAGAATTGCTCGGTTGTCCCGAGGTGAAGTTAGCATGGGTTGCTAGGTGAACAATCCGAAATCCTTTGTTGGCGTGTTGCGAGTTGAGATTGTCTATAGTGAAACTCGAATTGAGGAAAGATTGCCCGCGCCACTGGGCAGAAATCGCTTCTAATTCGATCGGCACACTGGGCAAAGGCTTGTTATCGACAAATTCTGACCGTCCCATTGCTAGCACTGTGGCGTCTCTAACTGTCTTATATTCGCGATTAGTCAAGCTAAAACTCGGAATTAGGCTGAAACTGTATTTTTGAATCAAGAAGCCTTTACCGTCGTGCAAAGCGGCAAATGGCACACTCCGCAATCCGGGATCGACTGACAGCAACAAGGTGTCAATTCCTAAGTTTTGCAAGTCTTTTTCTAGAGGTGCGATCGCCCATTGATACAGTTGCTGGGCGGAGGGAAGATAACTGCTAGTACCGATTTTTGCGGGATTGGTGATGTGTTCGCGAAACTCCTTGACAACGGGTTCAAGAGCTTTTCTGTTAGCTTCCGGGACATTGTAGTGAATCGGCCGCCCTACGGGAGGAACTAAAATTAGTTCCAGTCGATCGACTCGCGAGATTATATAGATAATACCAGACCGCTTGTGAGTTTCCTGTTCGATATTTCTTAATGTTTGTTGGAATTGCGCCATCATCACTTTTTGGTTGGGAAGGTTGGCTTTGACGCCTAGGTATTCTCCAAATTCTTGATTCCTAATTTGTTCGATTCCCCAGACTGTTTTTTCTATGTCGTTACCTTCAAAAAGTCGATCGGGAGGCGGAACATATCCCAGCACTAAATTAGGAGTAGGGTTGACTGCTGGCGGTGTTTCGCGGCGGGGCACTACTGGCGATTGGCTGGGGGGTAACTTACTGGTGATACTTGAATCCAGTGTTAAAATTTGACCCGCAGCAGGGCCGGGAGTGTCTAACGGTGGAATTCGACGGCGACTTGGAACGTCTTCTGGATCGGAGGTTGAGGCGATAGGTGCGGGCGTGGCGGATGCTGCTGGTGTGGCGATAGGCGCGATCGGAGTTGGAATTGCTATGGGAGTTGGAATTGCTATGGGAGTTGGAATTGCTATGGGAGTTGGAATTGCTATGGGAGTTGGAATTGCTATGGGAGTTGGAATTGCGATCGGAGTCGGAACCACAATCGGAGTCGGAATTGCGATCGGAGTCGGAACCACAATCGGAGTCGGAACCACAATCGGAGTGGGAGTTGGACTGAGTGGGAGTTGGACTCGGAGTTTGAATTGCGATCGGAGTGGGAGTTGGACTCGGAGTTTGAATTGCGATCGGAGTGGGAGTTGGACTCGGAGTTTGAACCACAACCGGAGTGGGAGTTGGATTTGGAGTTGGAGTTGCGATCGGAGTGGGAGTTGGATTTGGAGTTGGAGTTGCGATCGGAGTGGGAGTTGGATTTGGAGTTGGAGTTGCGATCGGAGTGGGAGTTGGATTTGGAGTCGGAATCGGAGTTGGAGTTGGAGTTGGATCGATCCCATCATCAGTAGGAAATACAATACTAGGCACACCACTAGCTGTACGAGGAAACGACTGCGATGTAATGCTAGATGGCCCAGTTGTAATTGCAGCCGCCGTACCATTTATAGTTGCATTTCCCACGACAAACGGTTGAATCACTCCCCCTCCATCTCCTCCAGTGTGGGCAATTGAAATATTTCCTCCACCGGTGCCACCAGCAGTGGAAATACTAGCAAATCCTGTCGGCGAAAAAGTTGTTGGGAAAGAGCCTGTAGCTCGGAAAAAATTTCCCGCGACGGCTGTAACATTGCCGCCCTTGCCGTTAGTACCGCCTTGGGCATTGATGAAACCGACTTGAATATCGCCGATCGGATCTAAGAGCACATTGCCACCATTTCCGGCTGTACCGCTGGAGTTAATTTGTCCTGCTGTAATTGAAATTTTCGCATCAACAGTGATATTCCCGCCCGTACTTCCCGATGTATTCAAATTACCTGCTGTGAAAACGTTACCGCTTTTGAAGAAAATTTCTCCACCATTAGTAGTAACGTTTTTAACGCTGATATCGCCAGTGGCAGTAATATTAACGTTGATATTCTCGCTCGTACTTCCCGATGTATTCAAATTACCTGCTGTGAAAACGTTACCGCTTTTGAAGAAAATTTCTCCACCATTAGTAGTAATATTTTTAACCGTGATATCGCCGTTGGAAGTAATATTAACTTTGCCTGCGGTTACATCTCCCAATAAGTTGAATGTTTTCGTGTTTTGTGCTGTCACTTGTGCTGCATTAATTGTCGAATTGGCTGTGACATCGCCAGCATTTTTAATCAGAATATTTCCTAATTTGCTGCTGGCGCCCACCGATCCATTGAAAGTGATGCTGCCACTACCAGAGTCCAGAGTTAGGTTCCGGGCCGCATCTATACTGTCGATCGCACTTCCAAACGCAATATTCCCCCCAGCCGTGCTCAATACAGCATCATTCGTCAGCCCGATCGCACCATCAATATTGATATTGCCGTTATTCGTGGTAACATTGCCACCCAATTTAGTATTTAAGGCAGTCACATTCAAACCTGTCAGTGGCGTTGTTTTTCCGATATCTCCTTGCAGCAGCACATTACCTTTAGTAGCATTGATGTTCAAGCGCCGAGATCCATCGATCGCACCTGCGACACTAACATTACCTGTGTCACTACTGAGAATGGCATCACTGCCGAGTTGGACTTTGCCGTTAAGAGTAAGACTGCTGTTGTCTTTGCCGGTAATATTGGCGTTAAGTGCGATCGTACCAGTTCCCGTTTGAATCGTGACTGGATCGGAAAAAGTGCGATCGCTAGGAATAGTAATATTACCGGTGCCATCCGATCGCCCGATCGCGATCGAGCTAAATCCCTTTTGAATCAACTTAATTTCCGATGGAGTCAAATCTAAAGCGGGAGTAGTGTTATCAGTTCCTCCAACCACAATATTTTGTCCTGCTGTTGCCGGTTGCAGTGTGAGCGCACCAGTACCAGAAACTGGCCCAGCAAAATTAATTTCACCTGCTTTTAAAGTCAGCGGGTTACTTCCTGCCGACAAACTCGAATCGAAAGCAATAGTTGCATTTCCTAGTGTAAAAGTTACAGCAGCATTTAATGTCACTGCATCTCCGTAAGTTTGATTGCCGGTTGTCGTGACATTTCCCTTTACCTGAGTTTTCCCGCCTGCATCTGTAGTCAAACTCGCTGCATTGATCGTTTGATTAAATGCGGTTGTTCCTGTAGAGTTAGTTGTTAAATTGCCGAGATCCTTTGGACTTCCAACTGCACCGTTGAATGTAATATTACCACTACCCGCATTGACTTTCAAATCCCCGCTACCGTCAACTGTATTGTTGAAAGTAACGTCGCTACCTGCTTTGAGAATCGGATTGTTGGCGATTGTAACTGCATCTGTGTAGGTTTGAGAGCCGGTTGTCGTGACATCTCCCTTCAGTTGAGTTGTGCCGCCACCACCAGCAGTCAAACTTGCGGCATTGACTGTTTTATTAAATGCAGTTGTTCCTTTAGATAGAGTTGTTAAATTGCCGATCGCACTTTTA
Organism: Microcoleus sp. PH2017_09_SFU_O_A; assembly: GCF_020738625.1. Taxonomy (NCBI): domain Bacteria; kingdom Bacillati; phylum Cyanobacteriota; class Cyanophyceae; order Oscillatoriales; family Microcoleaceae; genus Microcoleus; species Microcoleus sp. PH2017_09_SFU_O_A. Next base: position 44,080 of record NZ_JAEQCF010000026.1, on the reverse strand, counting down.
TCCCCAACTGCATCCTTAAATGTAACATCACCAGTAGTCCCATCCACAGTCAAATCGCTGATGTTATTAGACTTAACAGTATTATTGAAAGTAATGCCTGTGCCTGAGAGAGTGAGATTCTTGGCAGTCGTGACAGCATCTCCATAGGTTTGAGGGCCGGTGGTAGTGACATCGCCATTGAGTGTAGTTGTGCCACCACCATCTGTAATCAAACTTGCGGCATTGACTGTTTTATTAAATGCAGTTATTCCTTGAGAGTTAACTTTAAGATTGCCGATCGCACTTAGATTTCCAACTGCACTACTGAACGTAACATCACCAGTACCCCCATCCACAGTAAAATCGCTGCCACTGTTACTAAGGTTAACAATATTCTTGAAAGTAATACCGTTACCTGCTGTGAGAGTTGGATTTATTTTGGTGATTGTAACTGTATTTTGATAGGTTTGACTGCCGGTGGTTGTCACATTACCATTGAGTATAGTTGTACCGCCAGTATCTGTAGTCAAACTTGCAGCATTGACTGTTTCATTGAATAGAATTGTTCCTTGAGAGTTAACTTTAAGATTGCCGATCGCACTTTTATCCCCAACTGCACCGGTGAATATAATATTTCCCGTACCTGCCGTTAAACTTAGGTCTTTGGTTCCTGTCAGTGCGCCCTTGACGGTGTTGTTGAACAGAATATTTGCACCTGCACCTGTGTTGACAGAAGCATTATCTTGGACGAGTACAGGACTTTGGAAAGTGATATCTTGCTTGATGGTGCTAACGCCTGCGTTGAGTGTTGTCTTGCCGTCAAAAACGATCGAGGCATTATCTTTTCCGGTGAGTGGTTGATTGATAACGATCGCACCGCCGGGAGATTTAACAGTCACCGGATCTTGGAAACTGTGAGGTCTGTCAAAGGTAATTGTACCAGTGCCGTCTGTTCTGCCGATCGCGATCGACTTAAATCCATCTTGCAGGGCATCTTGAAACTGCTGTCCCACATAAATAGTATTCGGATCGACAGGATTAGCTAATCCATTTATGAACTGAATATTACCGCTTGCATCAAACGGTTGCAGAGAAAAAGTACCCGTACCTTGAACAGAATTAGCAGCCCCACCAAAGTTAGCTTCTTTCCCAATTAACGAAATATTTCCCGTGCCGGAATTTATTTGAGCCACATTAACATTCTTAGAAGCTTTCAGAGTGATATCTCCCCCCGAAGCACTCGTGTTAACTGATCCTGATGTTGTAATATTGCCCTTATTGCTCGTAAGCGCGATCGCCCCTCCGGGATTCTTAGTAGTAATATTGGCCGTGGCAATATCGCCAGTTGTTTTGATACTTATAGCGCCAGTGCTGGTAATATTGGCTTCTGGATTTACCCCAAGTGCAGCCAAGGGATTAGTGTCACCGACAGGCCCGTTAAAATTGACAGTACCAGTTCCAGCAGTAATATTTAATTTATTGTTGCCGTCAACAGTGCCGCCAAAGGTAATATTCCCACCGCTGAGGTTTTTAGTGTTGAGAGTGACATCATTACCGAGGGAAACTTTGCCGACAAACGAGATACTCTTGTCTTGAGTAGTAATTGGGCCATTGACTGCGATCGCGCCTCCGCTTGGAGATTGCAAAGTTGTCGAGTAAGGGAAAGTAACACCAGCGGGGTTAATGGCGATCGTCCCCTTCCCGTCAGCCCGTCCGATTACCATTTCATTAAACCCCTTGAACCGTGCAAGTTCAGCATTCCTGAGCTGCAAAACATTAGGATCATCGAGATCGGTGCCGCCAACAGTAATACCTAAACTCGGCGTCAGAGGTTGCAACCGAATTGTACCAGCACCCTTGACTTCAGATGGGGCTAACAGTTGAATTCGATCGCCTGTCAAAGTAACATTTCCGCCGGTGCCTTTGGATTCCACCAACCCTAAAATTGCAATGCCGATGTTGTCCTTCCCGCTTCCCTTACCTGTTCCAGTAAACGTGATATCCCCACTTTTGGTCGATCCAACTTGAGCCGGAACATCAATATTTATCCCTTGATTATTATTCCCCTTCCCATCACCGCCAACACCGTTTAGAGTCACTTTCCCGGTGCCTGTGGATTCCACCAACCCTTGAATCAGAATGCCGGTGTTGTTATCCCCGCTTCCCTTGCCTGTTCCAGTAAACGTGATATCCCCAGTGTTCGTCGATCGAACTTGAGCAGGAAAAGAAATCAATATCCCTTCATTATTGTTATTCCCATTCCCATCACTGGCAACACCGTTTAGAGTCACTTTCCCAATGCCTGTGGATTCCACCAACCCTAAAATCGCAATGCCCGTGTTGTTATCCCCGCTCCCCGAACCTGTTCCAGTCAGGGTAATATCTCCATCCTTCGATAGAACCTTCGATCGAACTGGTAAGCCATTGTTAGCAATAAATATCCCTCCAGTGCTACCTATCCCATTACCACCCGTACCCGTCAGGTTGACTTTTCCCGTCCCCGTTGATTCCACCAAGTCGTTATTCACTAACCGGATGCCGTATTTAGCAGATCCGCTGCCAATACCAGTGAAAGTAATATCACCATCGACTGAAGTTATCGTAGAGCTACGCAAAACTATCCCGTCACTATTGAGACTACTACCGCTAGTCCCATTGAGGGTAATTTTTCCTGTTCCAGTTGTTGTTAACGTGCCAGTAAATATCTCAAGACCAGTGTTGTTTGCTGTGTTTCCTGCACTACCATTGAGGTCAATGTTTCCACCATTAGCATTGATTTTTCCACCAACATTAATTCCTGGTGTAGTGGCAACATTCGCGCGACCAATACCTGTAAAATTCCCACCATTTGTATTGATCGTCACATTGCCAATGGTGAGACTACCACCATTGAGATTGTCGGCATCAGCATTCAGAGTAACGTTACCTGCTTTAGTTGTAATATTAGCCTTGACATCAATGTTGTTATTAGCTAAAGCCGTCAATCCAACTCCCGGAGTAGCTATATTGACCGGAGCATTAAAAGTAATATCATTGGTAGCTTGCAAAATCACATTAGTCGCAGCACTATTAATTAGAGCAGCATCAATCGTATTTCCCCCAATGTCAGGATCGGCAAATTGATCTACCTGAGTTAGTGCAGTAAAAGTTCCCGCGCCATTTTGAATCGTAATATTTGTGGGATCGAGCAACAATAATCCAGGATTACCGTTAGCAGCCAGAGTATTAACATTGCCTCGGAAGTCTAAAAATTGTTTTCCCGACACCTCCACAAACCCGCCATTCCCCGACAACAAGCCACCTCGGGCAGTAATATTGCCATTAAACCGAGTAGTTTCATCAGCCCAAACGATCGCTCGCCCGCCATTCCCGTTGCTAATCGCATCCACATTAATCGTCGAATCTGCACTCACAAATGTCCGCAAAGCATTCGGTACAGTCCCCAAACCCTGAAAATCTCCCCCAATCAGTACATTCCCACCGCCGTTAATACCCGAAGCATCGATGTTAGCCGCGATCGCACCTACACGATCGCCCAATATGCTAACATTACCCCCAGTATTGCCCGAGACGTTGATACTGCCACTGGCGATCGCAGTTCCAGGCACAACAGGCACAGCCACATTCCCCGCCAGCACCACATCCCCATTGGCATTTACCGTCAAATTCGTTGCTTGTTCCTGGCTTTTTCCAGTCAGCAACTGCGGCAAAGATAGCACTGGCTGCGCGAAATTATTCGGCAAGGAACTTTGGCTAGCTGTCGGCTGAATTTCCAGACTCAGCAAATTTCCGGTTTGAGCGATCCGTACCAAATTTTGACCGGGTACGGCCATCACGGTAATATTGCCAGACGGCGCAGTTAACTGACCGGTATTGACTACCGTACCACCGATTAAACTTAAACTTTGACCGGGCGCCACCGTCAAATTCCCTGCATTTACAATGCTTCCTGCTTGCGGACTGGTAAATGCGAAACTGTTCGGATTCCCGATTAAGCTTGCCCAGTTGTTATTGCCGATCGCACTAAACCACTGATTGTTCCCAAAACCGATACCTGTGGCCGCCGTGGCGTTAAAAGAACCAGGTACGTTGAGCAGGGCATTCTGCCCAAAAATTATCCCCGACGGATTCATCAAAAACAGGTTAGAATTGCCACCTGTCACTTGAATTAAGCCGTTGATTAGAGAAGGATTTCCCCCGTTAATTCTTCCTAAAATATTTTGAATGTTGGGATTGGTTAAAAAGTTTGCCGTTTGACCGGAACTGAGACCAAACTGAGTAAAACTGTGAAACAGGTTAGCTTTATCTCCGCCCAATGACCCCCCGGAAATGTCGTAGCGATCGCCATTGGGTGTCACGACGGTGTTCGTGCCGTCTGCTGCGGGGGTAATGGGTTGCGCGGAAGCGGAACCAGCCGCTGCATTGAGCCAGCCAACTATGAATAACCATCCGAGCAAATGTAGTTTGTTGGCTGCCATTGTGTTTAAAGATTTGTGCTAAAAGTGCGATGTATTTATCTATCCTTAGTCTTACTCCTCAAAGTTCCTCATTTGAAATACTCACCGTGCTGAAGCAACGGTGATTCTTGACGCTTCATCGGGGAAAAGCTACCGAAGTAGTCTGACAGTCCCTCTGCGCCCGTTTAGAGTCGTGGCGATTCCCCATCCCGACTTTCTCAATATTCTTAGCGGCGTTTTCATCTCTATCTTGCTCAGTACCGCAATTCAAACAAAGCACTGAGCGAATAGACAAATCGATTTGCCCCCACTTAAAACCGCAGTCTGAACAAACCTGACTGGTAGGTTCCCATCGACTGATGACCTTGAACTCTCTGCCAAACTTCTCTGATTTAGCCTCGCACAAAGTTCGGAATTCATACCATCCTTGTTGGCTAATTGCTCTTGAGAGTTTGCGATTCTTTACCATGCCAGACACATTTAAATCTTCCAAAACAATCACTTGGTTTTCGTTGATTACTTTGGTTGAAAACTTGTGTAAGAAATCTTTGCGAGTATCGGCAATTTTATTGTGCAGCTTGGCGATTCTAATGCGAGTTACATTCCTTCTCTTGGAATCTTTGGGCTGACGGGCTAACTTGCGTTGCAATTTGCGAACTTTGCGGTCTAGTTTTTTATAGCTAGGGCTTTCGGCTTTCTCGCCGTTGCTCATCACCGCAAAGGTTTTGATTCCTAAATCGATTCCGATGCTGGGGTTTTTAGCCTCAGATGAAATGGGTTGAATTTCTATTACAAAGCTCAGCAAATAACGATTTGCACAATCCTTGATTACCGTGACGGAACTAGGTTCAGATGGTAACGCCCTCGACCAAATCGGATTGACAATTCCAATCTTGGCTAGATAAACTCCATCACCTTTGATTGAAAATCCTCCAACTCTAAAACGCGCCGATTGACTGCTGGTTCTTTTTTTGAACTTAGGATATCCGACTTTACGACCTTTTCTCTTTCCCTTGCAGGAGTTGAAAAAGTTCTTAAAAGCAATATCCAGGTCGGCAACTGATTGTTGCAGCGGGACGCACGACACGTCTCCCAGCCAAGCCCTTTCTTCAGTATTTTTAGCCCCAGTTATGACGATTTTTTGCAAATCTGCCGAACTTGGTTTTTTGTCTGACTGTTTGCAAAGTGCGAGCGCATCGTTCCAGACTACCCGGACGCAGCCAAACAACCGAGCTAGGCTCTGCTGTTGTTGGTCGGTTGGGTAAAATCTGTAACGAAATTTTGCTTTCACGGGTTGTGTTAAAATTGGTCTATTATTTGATTATATATTGGTCTACAGGCAATGACAACTATTTACTTACCGCCGAGAACGGCATTCTGTTACAGAACTTAAAATGCACTTGGTCTGCGTGACAAAGTACCGTCGGCCTGTATTTACGGGCGAAAGTCTTGATTTGATTGAAAAAACGTTTCGAGAGGTTGCTGAAAAAATGAATTTTCAGGTTCTGGAGTTTAATGGTGAAGGTAATCACATTCATGCGCTGATTGAGTATCCGCCTAAACTTTCTATCTCTCAAATAGTGAATGCTTTGAAAGGAGTTTCTAGCCGTCGCTACGGACAGGCTGGATACAAAAAACCTCACAAAGAAGCTTTATGGAGTCCTAGCTATTTTGCGGTTTCTGTAGGGGGCGCGCCTCTAGAAGTCTTAAAGGAATATATTAGAAATCAAGAAAAGCCGTCCTAGAAGGACGGGGCTTGTATCCCAATTTTTTGGTCAGTTAGGTAAGTTCGGAATCTTGCATATGGTAGCTTACCAAGGACTGCCGATCAGGGTGAAACTACTCCAGTAGTAAGGATGAGAAAAATCTTGGTTTCTTTGTTTGATATTAGCTGGTAAATTCAACTTCCCTCCTGTTGTCACTAACTGTTGGTTTTTAATTCCAACTTGACGAGCAATCATTGCTTGTTGAGCAAGTTGCAGGGTTTCTGCCTTAGTTGTGCCTCCTCGAAGTTGGTAGTAAAATTCGCTCATCAGTCCCAAAGTGCCTCCATCGTCAACATACCACAAACTCCCTAGGGCAGATGCAGCGCCGGATTTGACCGCTAAACCTCCAAAACCTAACTCTGATTCGCGATCGCCCAAAGCAGTTGTACAAGCACTCAATACTAACAAGTCTACCTGCGGATTGCGCCAATTTAAACTTCCCATATCATTGAGTCGCAATTTAGAATTCCAGAGTTGAATGTAGGAATTACTCGCTTTTCCTGGTTGGAATTCCGCATGGGTTGCTAGGTGAACAATCCGAAATTCTCCCTTGGCGTGTTCGGAGTTGAGTGTATCTAAGGTGAAAGCTGAATTGAGGAAAAATGGCCCCTGCAACTTACCAGAAATCATCTGCAATTCTAGGGGGACGCTGGGTAATGGCTTTTTGTCCACAAATTCCGATCGTCCCATTGCTAGCACTCTGGTGCTATTAACCGATTTGTAATTAGTGTTAGTGGCACTAAAACTCGGAATTAGGCTGAAATTGTATTTTTGAATCAAGAAGCCTTTACCGTCGTGCAAAGCGGCAAAAGGTACACTCCGCAATCCCGGATCTACTGACAGCAATAAAGTCTTAATTCCTAACCTTTCTAAGTCTTTTTCTAGAGGTGCGATCGCCCATTTATACAGTTGCTGGGCGGAGGGTAGATAACTGGTAGTATTGCGTTTGGCGGGAGTGGTGATTTCATCCCGCAACTCTTTGACAACCGGGAAAAGAGCTGCTCTGTTGGCTTCCGGAACGCTGTAGTGAATCGATCGCCCTACGGGAGGAATTAAAATTAGTTCCAGTCGATCGACTCGCGAGACCATGTAGATAATACCAGACCGCTTGCCGGTTTGCTGTTCGATATTTCTTAATGTTTCTTGGAATGTCGGAACCAAGAGTTGTTCGTCTGGGAGGTTGCTTTTTATCCCCAGGTATGATGCAAATTCTTGATTCCTCAGTCCTTCGACTCCCCAGACTATTTTCTGGATGTCGTTAGTTTCAAAAAGTCGATCGGGAGACGAGACATATCCCAGCGCTAAACGAGAATTAGAGTTGGCTGCTGGCGCTGATTCGTTGCTGCTTTGTGTTGGCTGTGATTCGCCCGAGGGCAAGTTACTGATGATACTAGAATCAAGTCTTAAAATGCGATCGTTAACAACACCGGAACTGTTTAGGCGTGGAATACTCCGGGGCTGCAAGTCTTCTGTTTCGGGGGTTGAGGGTGTAGCTGCCGGTGTGGGTGTAGCTGCGGGTGCGGACGATGCTGATGCTGCTGTTCCTACTGTGCTGCCACGTGCGATCGACAATGGGTTAGAATCGATCGCAGGTACTGCTGCTTCTGTTGTTGTCGGCGAAACTGTCGATCGATTTGTCGGCGCAATTCCTTCGGTTGTCGGCGAAACACTCGATCGATTTGTCGGCGCAATTCCTTCGGTTGTCGGCGAAACTGTCGATCGATTTGTCGGCGCAATTCCTTCGGTTGTCGGCGAAACTGTCGAGCGATTTGTCGGCGCAATTCCTTCGGTTGTCGGCGAAACTGTCGATCGATTTGTCGGCGCAATTCCTTCGGTTGTCGGCGAAACTGTCGATCGATTTGTCGGCGGAATGATGTCAGTTATGGGCGACGAAATTGTTGACCGATTTGTCGGCGGAATAAGACCCTCGATCTGCCCATTTGTCGGCGGAATATTTTCCGAGATTAGCCCATTTGTCGGCGGAATGATACCAGTGTTCGGCCCATTTGTCGGCGGAATGATACCAGTGTTTGGCCCATTTGTCGGCGGAATGATACCAGTGTTTGGCCCATTTGTTGGCGGAATGATACCAGTGTTCGGCCCATTTGTCGGCGGAATGATACCAGTGTTCGGCCCATTTGTCGGCGGAATGATACCAGTGTTCGGCCCATTTGTCGGCGGAATGATACCAGTGTTTGGCCCATTTGTCGGCGGAATGATACCAGTGTTCGGCCCATTTGTCGGCGGAATGATACCAGTGTTTGGCCCATTTATCGGCGGAATGATACCAGTGTTCGGCCCATTTGTCGGCGGAATGATGCCAGTGTTCGGCCCATTTGTCGGCGGAATGATACCAGTGTTTGGCCCATTTATCGGCGGAATGATACCAGTGTTTGGCCCATTTGTTGGCGGAATTACTTCAGGTGTCGGCCCATTTGTCGGCGGAATGATGCCCGTGTTTGGCCCATTTGTTGGCGGAATTACTTCAGGTGTCGGCCCATTTGTCGGCGGAATTACTTCAGGTGTCGGCCCATTTGTCGGCGGAATTACTTCAGGTGTCGGCGGGATTGGCTGCCGATTTGTTGGCGCTGGATCTTTGCCGTCGTCAGTCAACAACACAATATTACCCACAATACTAGAACGCGGAAACGACTGCGATGTAATTCTAGATTGTCCAGTTGTAATTGCACCCGCCGTACCGTTAATAGTAGTATCTCCCACGACAAACGGTTGAATCGGTGGGCCTTGATCTCCACCAGCGTGCACAATTGTAATTTTGCCACCACCGGCGCCACCCGCAGTAGAAATACTAGCAAATCCTGTCGGCGAAAGTGCGGTGGAAAAACCACCTGTAGCGCGGAAAAAATTCCCCGTCGAAATAAACACATCGCCACCAGTGCCACGCGTACCGCCTTGGGCATTAATTGACTCTACTTGAAGATCGCCGATCGGATCTAAGAACACATTGCCACCATTTCCGGCTGTACCGAAGGAGGTAATTTTTCCCGCCGTAATTGAATTTAAAGCTTTAACGGTAATGTTCCCGCCAGTATTTCCCGCTGTATTCAAATCTCTAGCATTCACTTTTCCGGTAGGGCTCGAAAGCTCGATTGTCCCTCCATTTTGCCCGTTTGAAGCAGTGACATTTCCCAACAAATTGATATTTCCGGTGCTATTTACTTGCAAGCTTTGCGCGTTAATATTCGAGTTTGCTGTAACATCCGCAGCATTGGCTGTCAGATTTCCTAGGGCTGTGGTTGCGCCCACCGATCCATTGAAAGTGATGCTGCCGCTACCTGCTGCGAGATTTAGATTCCGGGCGCCATCTATACTGTCGATCGCACCCCCAAAGCCAATATTCCCGCCAGCAGTCTTGAATACAGCATCTTTCGTCAACCCGAGAGAACCGTTAATATTGATATTGCTGTTATTAGTGGTAACATTGCCACCCAACTTAGTATTTAAGGCAGTAACATTCAAACCTGTCAGTGGTGTTGTGTTTCCGATATTTCCTTGCAGCAGCACATTGCCTTTAGTAGCATTGATGTTCAAGCGCCGATCGCCATCGATCGCACCTGCGATACTAACATTACCGACGGCACTGCTGAGAGCGACATCATTGCCGAGTTTGACATTATTGCTGTTAAGAGCAATACTGCTGTTGTCATTTCCGGTAATATTGGCGTTAAGTGCGATCGTACCAGTTCCCGTTTGAATCGTGACTGGGGCGGTAAAAGTGAGATCGTTAGGAATGGTAATATTGCCACTACCATTCAATTTCCCGATCGCGATCGAGCTAAATCCCTTTTGAATCAAATTAATTTCTGATGCCGTCAAATCTAAAGCGGGAGTAGTGTTGTCGGTGCCACCAACCACAATATTTTGTCCTGCCTTTGTCGGTTGCAACGCTAGCGAGGCCGTACCAGAAACCTTATCGGAAAAATTAATTTCACTTGCTGTTAAATTCAGCGAGTTACTTCCTGCTGCTAAAGTCGAACCGAAAGCAATAGTTGCATCTCCCGGTGTAAAACTTACAGGAGCTTTTAGTGTCACCGGGCCTTGAAAACTGATGTTATCATTAGTTGTGGCGATATTGCCGCTAACCGCAACAGTTCCCGCCCCTTTTTGACTGAATGCACCGTCTAAATTCAGGTTTTTCTCAATATTGAGATTAACCTTATTGGTAATTGTGAGCGCCCCGTCATTGGTGGTTGTGACAATTCCTTTGAGATTAACATTGTCAGCAGCAATACCGAGATTGCCAGCTACGTCAACAGTCTTGTTGAAAGTAATATCGGTGCCTGCGAGAATCGGATTGTTGGCAATTGTCACTGCATCTGCATAAGTTTGACCGCCAGTTGTCGTAACACTGCCACCTAAAGATGTTTTGCTGTTGGCAGTTAAACTTGTCAGAGGAGTTGTTTTGCCGATCGCACTTGTGAAGGTAACATTACCGCTAGCCGCCTTCACCGTCAAATCGCTGCCACCATCAACAGTATTGTTAAAAGTTAATTCGCTACCTGACAGAATCGGATTATTGGCAATCGTGACTGCATCGTTATAGGTTTGAGGGTTAGTTGTAGTGACATTTCCCTTCACTTGAGTTGTGCCACCCGCATCTGTAGTCAAACTCGCGGCCTTGACTGTTTGATTAAATGCAGTTATTCCTTGAGAGTTAGCTTTCAGATTGCCGATCGCACTTGCAGCCCCAACTGCACCGCTGAATGTAATATTGCCACTACCCGAATTCACAGTCAAATCGCCAGTGCCGTCAACATTATTATTGAAAGTCACAGCGCTGCCTGAGAGAATCGGATTGTTGGCAATTGTGACAGCATCTCCATAGGTTTGAGGGCCAGTTGTAATGACATTGCCCTTGAGTATAGTTGTACCAACCGCATTGGTAGTGACGCTGGCAGAACTGACAGTATTAAATGTGGTTGTACCTGTAGAGTTAGCTGTCAGATTGCCGATCGCACTTATAGTCCCAACTGCACCGCTAAATGTAATATTACCGCTACCCCCATTCACCGTCAAATTGCTGCTACCGTTCACAGTATCGTTGAAAGTAACGCCCGTGCCTGCGAGAATTGGATTGTTGGCAATCGTGACAGCATCTCCATAGGTTTGAGCGCCGGTGGTAGTCACATTGCCATTTAATTCAGTTTTGCCGCCAGCATTGGTAGTGAAACTGCTAGCAGTGACAGCATTAAATGTAGCCGTACCACCACTGTTGACAATAATATTTCCTAAGGGTACGGTATTACCTATAGCACCTTTCACCGCAATATTTACCGTACCTGTTTCTAAAGTGAGATTGCCACTGCCATCAATATTATCATTCAACAGAATCTTGCCACTTGCTGAATTTCCATTGCCGATCAAGACGCTATCTCCGACTAAGACATTACCCTTAATGGTGATATCTTGAGCGGCGGTGGTAATATTTCCCTTCAGGTTATTAGTAGTAGCGTTGAGAGTAACTGAAGCATCATCAGTTCCCGAAATTGCTTGAGCTTTATTTACAAAAATTGTGCCTTGAGTATTGAAAGTCACAGGATCTTTGAAAACAGCAGGCAAATTGTCTACCGTGATATTGCCTGTTGTATTATTCGTTCCGATCGCAATTCCACTAAATCCATTAGCCAAGGAGGAGAAAAATTGTTTTCCTAAATCGATCGCCTTCGGATCGTCAGCAAGTGCATCCTGGAAGCGAATTCCGACATTAGGCGAAGACGGCGCAATTGACAAAGTACCCTTACCCTGTACGGAATCTGGGCCTCCCGAAAAGCTCATGTCATTACCGCTAATGCTAATATTTCCCGTACCGGACAATCCCCTAGCATCAATGATATTGATCCGAACTAGATTGGGTGTGGCGATCGCGATATCGCCACCCGCACCGTTCGTAGAACTAGAGTTCCAAACTACTCCGGGATCTGCTAAAATGTTGCCTGTTTTACCCGTGAGGGTAATTTTTCCACCATCGCCCGCCGTGGAACTTGAGTTAAGATTACCAGGAGTAATATTGTTCCCACTCAGTGCAATCGGGCCGCCACTTCCAGTAGTAGAACTGGTATCGATCGCCCCTGTGGAACTCCTCGTAATGTTACCATTGTTGCTCGTAAGCGCGATCGCCCGTCCGGGATTCGTAATATTGCCTGTAGTAATATCGCCAGTAGTGGTAATCGCGATCGGACTGGTACTGGTAACATTCTGAGAATTGACTATTGTCAGGGAACCCAAAGGCACAGTCCCCCCAACAGCCCCGTTAAGATTAATAATACCTGTTCCCGAAGTCAAAGTTAGCTTCCCATCGCCGTCAACAGTTCCCTTAAAATTAATATCGCCTGCCTTCGTTAACCCAGTATCGAGAGTGACATTAGAACCCTGAACGAGAGACACTTTACCACCAAAGGTAATATTCTGTTCGTTGGTGACAATATTTGCATTTAAGTTAGTAGTGGGAGCATCAAAACTAATTGAAGCATTATTTACACCTTTAATGTTGCCATTGACTGCAATTGTGCCGCTAGTTGTGGCGCTAGTTTGGGGAGATCGAAATGTAACCGGAAAATCAAAAGTAACAGCACTGGGGTCAGCAATTGCGATCGTCCCACTGCCATCCGCCCGCCCGACAATCATTTGGGAAAATCCCTTGAAAGCTGCGAGTTCAGTAGTGCTGAGATTCAAATCAGCAGAATTACCGGCAGTGCCAACAGTAATACCTAAACTCGGAGTCAGAGGTTGCAACAGAATAGTACCGTTGCCTTTGACTTGAGACGTGGGTGAAACCGTAATTGCATCACTGGTCAAAGTAACATCATTACCGGTTCCCGCCGTCAGGTTGATGTTGCTATTATTCAGGTTAATTTCATTAGTACCGCTTGGCCCATTACCAGTCAGAGCAACATTTCCCACCGTCGATTTGAGCGCTCCATTATTCAGATAAATTGCCGCCGAACCGATTGCTGCCTTACCATTCAGATCGATACTTGCCTTCGTCGATTCTACTGCTGAATTACCCTCAACAATAATGCCATAATTTGTTTTATTGATACCAGTCCCCGCACCTGTGCCAGTCATGGCGATATTTCCACTCGCCGATCGCACGTTAGAATTAGCAACAGATATCCCGCTGTTATTGTCTGTGCCCGCACCAGCCGTACCGTTGAAAGAAATACTTCCGCTTCCAGTTGATTCAACTAACGATCCATTTAGAAGTGGTACCTCTGACGACGGCAGGTTTTCCATGCGAATACCGTGGTTACCAATTCCAGTGCCACCACCTGTCCCTGCGAAACTGATGTTTCCATTGTTTGATAGCACTTTGGCGGCGTTAATCAATATCCCGGAGTTATTGTTTTTGCCCGCACCGCCGGTACCGCTGAAACTAATACTTCCAATGCCTGTTGATTGCACTAAGGCCGCGTTGTCGATCGCAATACCGTAATTACTGCTTCCACTGCTGCCACCTTTTCCAATAAGACTGATATCTCCATCGAATGATTTAACGCTGCTATTTGTCTCAATAGATATCCCTCTATTGCTGCCATTAATCCCATTGCCGCCCGTACCAGTCAGGCCAACTTTTCCCGTCCCCGTTGATTCCACCACGGCATTACTCAAAATCAGAATGCCGTTACCAGATCCGCTGCCGTTACCAATCAGTGTAATCTCACCATTGGCTGAACTTATAGTAGGCCCGCGCAAAATTATCCCGTCACTATTGAGGCTGGTACCGCTAGTGCCAGTAAGGGTAATCTTTCCCGTTCCAGTAGTTACTAAAGTAGGTGTAATGGTTCCGCCAGATACCTGAAGGCCGACGTTGATTGCCGTGTTTCCTGCACTACTACCAGTGAGGTCAATATTCCCACCACCAGCATTAATCGTACCACCATTAATATTAATCCCATTTCCATTGACAGTATTCCCGCGGCCAATACCGGTAAAATTGCCACCATTTGTATTAATCGTCGCATTGGTAATGGTGACATTACCACCGGCGAGATTGTCGGTATCAGCATTCAGGGTGATATTGCCTCCCTGAGTTGTGATATTGTTGTTAACAAATATGCTATTACTGGCATTCAAAGTCAGGGAATTTTTATTAGCCCAAGCAATCGGAGCGCTAACTGTAATATCCCCTGCACTCGCACCAAGAGATGTAGTAGAAATAGTGACATTACCTAAACCCAATTGCGTTTGCAGCGTCCCGTTATTAATTGTAGCCGTAGGCGCAGCGATACCGGGAGTAAACACTCCTCCCCCGAATGCACCGGCTGCATCCGGAGCTGTGCTAATAGTAATATTAGTAGGATCTAACAATAAGGTTCCGGCACTGCCGACAGTCGATCGCAAATCCACCAACCCAGCGAAATCCAGCGATTGTTTTCCCGATACCTCCACAAACCCGCCATTCCCAGAAAACAAGCCACCTCGGGCAGTAATATTCCCATTAAAACGAGTAGTTTCATCAGCCCAAACGATCGCTCGCCCGCCATTACCGTTGCTAATCGCATCCACATTAATTGTCGAATCTGCACTCACAAACGTCCGCACAGCATTCGGCACAGTCCCCAAACCCTGAAAATCTCCGCCAATCAGTACATTCCCGCCGCCGTTAATACCCGAAGCATCGATGTTAGCCGCGATCGCGCCTACGCGATCGCCTAAAATGTTAACATTACCCCCAGTATTGCCAGAGACGTTGATACTGCCACTGGCGATCGCAGTTCCCGCCACAACAGGCACAGCCAAATTCCCCAGCACCACATCCCCATTCGGATTTACCGTCAAATTCGTTGCTTGTTCCTGCCCTTTACCCGTCAGCAACTCCGGCAAAGATAACACTGGCTGCGTCCAATTATTCGGCAGCGATCCCCCAGTTGCTGTTGGTTGAACATCCAAACTCAATAAATTACCAGCTTGAGAAATCCGCACCAAATTTTGACCGGGTACAGCCGTAATCAGAACACCGCCTCCTGGCGCGTTTAGCTGGCCGGTATTCACAACCGTCCCCCCCGTCAAACTTAAACTTTGACCGGGTGCCACCGTCAAATTCCCGGCATTTACAATGCTTCCTGCTTGCGGACTGGTAAAGGCAAAACTGTTTGGCTTCCCGATTAAGCTGGCCCAGTTGTTATTGCCGATCGCACTAAACCACTGATTGTTCCCAAAACCGATACCTGTCGCCGCCGTGGCGTTAAAAGAACCCGGTACGTTGAGGCTGGCATTTTGTCCGAAAATTATCCCCGACGGATTCATCAAAAATAGGTTGGAATTTCCACCTGTAACTTGAATTAAGCCGTTGATTACAGAAGGATTTCCCCCGTTAATTCTTCCTAAGATATTTTGAATGTTGGGATTGGTTAAAAAGTTTGCCGTTTGACCGGAACTGAGACCAAACTGAGTAAAACTGTGAAACAGGTTAGCCTTGTCACCGCCCAATGACCCCCCGGAAATGTCGTAGCGATTGCCGTTGGGTGTCACGACTGTATTCGTGCCGTCTGGTGCGGGGGTGATGGGTTGCGCGGAAGCCGAGCCGGCCGCTGCATTGAGGCAGCCAAGTATGAATAACCATCCGAGCAAATTTAGTTTGTTGGCTGCCATTGTGGTTAAAGATCTGTGCTAAAAGTGCGATCGTATTTATCTTTCCCTATTCTGACTCATGAAGGTTCCTCCTGTCAATAGGATTTACGGTATTTTGCCTCGAAAAAATATAGCAAATCCGCAGGAAATCTATCTATTTAATTACCATAAATAATTGGTTTAAAGCCGGAACCCTTTTAAGGATAAATTAAAAGCAGACTATTCATTACTCCAATCCTCTTCTTTCCTTTGTCAAGTGCTATCAACTGTCAACTATCAACTGTCAACTATCAACTATCAACTGTCAACTGTCAACTGTCAACTGTCAACTGTCAACTGTCAACCTTGACGATTAGCAGTCAAAAATGCGTAAGTACCGATCGCCAGTGAAAGCAACTTGCTGCTAGTGCCAAACAACTCGCTCCAATTCCTACTCTGGACAGCGCCACAGCCGATTCCAGGGCGAGCAGCTTGCAGTCCGCTTCCAGGAGCAACTCACCCAACAGCCAAATTTTTCTGAGAAACTTTATAAGTTTGGGATGAGCTTTACCAAAATTTTACAAAAATTGACTAAAAAAATTTATATATTTTTGATGAAAGCTAATATTTGCAAGTCTTCCAGTCAATTTGAGACAGTTAGCGATACCAATAGATGTAGTAGCTTGTAAATCTATACTGAGTGAAAATCTGGCTGTGACAGATGAAAGTAGTCTGCCACTAGAGTGTCAGTGAAAACTCTTAAAACAAGCACTCATTGACTCAAAAAAACACCTAAGTGATATCAGTCCGTAGAGTCACTGCCGTAGAGTCTGTTTTGTCGGTTTGACGATCGCCCTTAATATCCGAGGGTCGCGATCGTCTATTCCTGTCTTGACAAGATAGCATTGACCAGCTTACTAACTAACAATATTGGAGGAATCAGGGTTATGACTACCTTAACGCTAGTCAAAAAAACATCTTTTACAGTCGCCAGCTTGGCAACCACAATCTTGCTCAGCATCTGCACGCCCGCCCGAGCTTTCATGTTTGGCAGCACTGGCATCCAGTTCGATCGAGATACCAATATCAACTTTACATTCGACCAATCTCACGGCGCTTACCAGTCTAGCTTGTGGGTAGCCCAAGCTCAGACAGGAGCCAATGGCTACAGCAACATCACCCGACTGTTTTACGAGTTCAAACCCTCAGATAACGGGAACGCCGATGAATGGAAAGGAACCTTCGGCAACTCCGTGGGATCGAACAACGGCTCCCCAACTCAAACCTTCACCTTTTTGCAGGATCAAGTTTATGCCCTGCTGCTCTGGAGTGACAGCGGCAGTGGCAAACAATTCGAGCAGTACGCCTCCAGCAGCACCTTCATGAACAGCCCCGAATGGTTTGCCGCCAACACCCAGTTTCGCAGAGATGACTGTGTGGTGGCCGGATGTCAGCAAGCCGTATTTGGCGAATTTGGGCTCAACCCCCGCTCCCCCGACTCATTTACAAGTATCAACGGCGGTAAAGGCCCAGAACAATATTCATCGCTCACAATGGCCCAACTGGCTCAGGGAAGCAAAATCTCCTTCGACGATGCCGGAGGAGGAAACGATCGCGACTTCCAAGACTTCACCGTCTCCGCCGAGCTAGCACCCGAGCCTGTGACAGTGTTCGGCACCATGCTGGGGATCGGGGCTTTGGCGGCGGCTCGCGGCAAAAAAAAGCGACAGCAGCAACCAAAAAAATGACTCTTAAGCATCCCCATACAAATCTAAATAGTGAGTCTGTTCAGTGGTACTCTGAGAAATAGCATTTCTAAATGTTAAGACTTTTTCCACAACGGGAAAAATAGAATCCTAACAAAGGCACTATTCATGGTATCCACCGCAACAAAAACGAACGTAGGCTACATCACCCAAATCATCGGGCCAGTTGTAGACGTAAAATTCCCAGGCGGCAAACTGCCCCAAATCTATAACGCTATTACGATCGCCGGCAAAAACGAAGCAGGTCAAGACATTTCTGTTACCTGCGAAGTTCAGCAACTCCTCGGAGACAGCCAAGTGCGTGCAGTTTCCATGAGTACCACCGACGGCTTAATGCGCGGTATGGAAGTATTAGATACCGGGGAAGCGATCCAAGTTCCCGTCGGAATCCCGACTCTCGGCCGTATTTTTAACGTCATCGGCGAACCCGTAGACAACCTCGGCCCGGTCAATACTTCCGAAAGTATGCCCATCCACCGCCAGCCGCCGGCTTTCACCGAACTAGAAACCAAGCCTTCGGTGTTTGAAACAGGGATCAAGGTCATCGACCTCCTGGCTCCCTACCGTCGCGGTGGCAAAATCGGTTTGTTCGGCGGCGCAGGCGTCGGCAAAACCGTGATCATGATGGAACTCGTGAACAACATCGCCAAGGCTCACGGCGGCGTGTCCGTGTTTGGCGGTGTGGGCGAGCGCACCCGTGAAGGTAATGACCTTTACAAAGAAATGATCGAGTCTGGGGTTATTGACGAAAAAGACCGCAGCAAATCGAAAATTGCCCTAGTATACGGTCAAATGAACGAGCCACCAGGTGCTCGGATGCGCGTGGGCCTGTCGGCTCTAGCGATGGCCGAATACTTCCGCGATGTCAGCAAGCAAGACGTACTCTTGTTCATTGACAACATCTTCCGGTTCGTACAAGCGGGATCTGAGGTATCGGCTTTGTTGGGTCGGATGCCTTCGGCTGTGGGATATCAGCCGACTCTCGGTACAGACATGGGCGACTTGCAAGAACGGATTACTTCGACTACCGAAGGTTCGATTACTTCGGTTCAAGCTGTGTACGTACCTGCGGATGACTTCACTGATCCAGCGCCGGCTACGACTTTTGCTCACTTAGACGCTACAACTTTGTTGTCTCGCGGTTTGGCTGCGAAGGGTATTTATCCGGCTGTTGATCCCCTGGAATCTACCTCCACAATGTTGCAAATTAGCATTGTAGGCGAAGAACACTATGGTGTTGCGCGTCAGGTGCAGTCTATTTTGCAACGCTACAAGGAATTGCAAGATATTATTGCGATTTTGGGTTTGGACGAGCTGTCGGAAGATGACCGCTTGACTGTTTCTCGCGCTCGCAAAATTGAACGCTTCTTGTCTCAACCGTTCTTTGTAGCAGAAGTGTTCACCGGTTCCCCCGGTAAGTACGTCAAGTTGGCTGATACCATTAAGGGCTTCCAAATGATTTTGGGTGGCGAACTTGATGAGTTACCTGAACAAGCTTTCTATTTGGTTGGCGATATCAACGAAGCGATCGCCAAAGCTGAAAAAATGAAGGCTGACGCTAAGTAGAAAGTAGGGAATGGGTAATGGGTAATGGGTAATTGGTAATTGGTAATTGGTTATTGGTTATTGAAACTAACAAATAACCAATTACCTGTTTGGCCAATGCCCAATGCCCAATGCCCAATGCCCAATTCCCAATGCCCAATTCCCAATTCCCAATTCACTATTTATGACATTAACTGTGCGCGTAGTGGCCCCAGACAAAACTGTTTGGGATTCTAATGCTGAAGAAGTAATTCTGCCAAGCACGACAGGCCAATTGGGTATCTTGACCGGTCACGCTCCGATGTTGACTGCTTTGGATACCGGAGTGATGCGCGTCCGTCCTGGTAAGGAATGGGTGTCTATTGCTCTGATGGGCGGCTTTGCAGAAATCCAAGAAAACCAAGTAACTATCCTTGTCAACGGCGCTGAGAAAGGCGAAACGATTGATAAAGAAGCTGCTCGTACTGCTTACACCGAAGCAGAAGCTCGTTTGGAAAGCTCTGCTAGTGGCACTTTGCAAGAGCAAATTCAAGCTAAGCAAGCAATCAAACGCGCGAGAGCTCGTTTTCAAGCGGCCGGCGGCACGATTTAGATAAGACGTACGGTTGAAACCGCGCCTACAAAAACAAAGTCCGCCTCCGCGGACTGAAGAAAATAACGTAATGTTAACCGCCAGTTCTTCAACCCGCACTAGAAGGGTTTTGTTTGTATAGACGCGGTTTCAACCGCCCGGTGTTCTTGTATAGACGGCGGTTGAAACCGCCCGGTCTTCTAAACTCCGGCTTCGGACAAGAGAAATTGCATTGTTTCCCAAGATAGCCCTTGCTCGATATAGCGGGGGTTATTTGGATTGTAGGGACTCTGGAGCCGATCGACACTAACAATCTTTGCTGTCTCCGGCAAAACTGGCACTTCTGGATCGCTCGCGGTCGATCGCACCAGGGAGCTAGAAAACCCTTTAAAAATAGCAATTTCGTCGAATTCGCCGTCTATTTCGGCCTTCACGATTAACACTTCGTGCGATCGGGCGATCGTGTATTGTTCCAAACGGCGAGCAATAGAGTCAGCCATAGCAAATCTCACATTCCTGAAATCTGCTATAATATAGCTTAATTTGGTCGCTAATTTCAGAGACAGCCAGCCAAAATTTTATATTTAATTCTACCTTTTTTAACACCCGGAAATCAGCGGACATAATATAAGTCAATACGCTTGGGTTAGCGAAGTATGTCATTGCGAGCTCTTAGCGAAGCAATCGCAAAGACTATGGTGCTTCTCAATGAATTTATCTGCGCGCAAAGCAATTAGATTGTTAACTGAACCGTATTGTAATATAAGTATTGTCAAAAACATCTGGAAAATATTACTCCTGCACAACCTACTTCGACGATATTTTATGAGCCACAAAAAGCCGAGGTTTCAATTATCGTTTTTGATTCAAAATATTAAACAGCATTTGGCTTGGAAATATTCGCTGCTATTTATACTATTTTTTTGCTTGAGTTTAACTGTAGCAAGTTGCAACTCCGATCTGATAAATAGCTTTACAGCAAAAAAAACAAACTCATTCTCAAACTTAACAAAAATAGTAAGAATCGGCCATCAGCCTTTCGGATCCCTGTTTTATCTCAAAGCTAAAGGATCTTTGGAAACCCGTTTAGCAAAAATGGGATGGTCTGTAGAATGGACGGAATTTGTCACAGGGCCACCAATTTTAAAAGCAATAGGACAAGGAAAAATCGATCTGGGTTATGCAGGAGTTACGCCGCCAATTTTTGCCCAATCAGAGGGCATACCTTTCGTTTATATTGCTAATGATTCAGCTTTACCTGGCAGCATTGGCATCATAGTTCCTGAAAATTCTCCTATTCGGACTCTCGCAGATCTTAAAGGCAAGAAAATAGCAGCCACTCGGAAAACATCAGCTCACTATTTGTTAATTCGGGCGTTAACTCAAGGCGGATTGAAGTTAAAAAATGCCGAATTAGTCGATTTGTCTCCGCCAAAAGCTCAGGAAGCATTTCTGAGAGGCGAAGTTGATGCTTGGGCGGTTTGGCAGCCGTTTTTAGCTAAGTTACAGGAAACCATGCCTGCTCATTTCCTGACTGATAGCGAGCAACTGATCAATGACAGAAACTTCTATTTGGCAAGTCGCTCTTTTGCTAGCGACTTTCCCGATATTGTTAAAACAGTCATGGGAGAAACGCGACAGATGGCTAATTGGATAACTAAAAATCCCGAGCGAGCAGTAGACTTTATTACCGCTCGAACCGGAATGAAAAAAACCACAGCTAGAAGTTTAACTAAAAGCCGTACCTACGATTTGTTACCAATTCAAGATAGGGCAGTTGAAGAACAACAACGCATTGCTGAAATTTTCTTTAGGTTGGGACTCCTGCCGGATCGAATTTGGATTGAAGATCGGATCTGGAAACAAAAATTAGATTTATAAAACCACAAGTTAGCCAAAGGTAACGATAAATTAAAGGTGGCGATTGTAGCAGCGCTACGAAAAATGAAATTAGGTGTATCCTAGAGAAAGAGAGTTAAAACTGTTAAGTAGCAGAATCAAATGTCCTCAATTGCCAATCAACTGCGTTATGGTTTTGTCTCGATTGTTGTGGCAAGCGTATTGATGGCAGGGAGTACGTTAGCTTACCTCAGCTTTCGGGGACAAATAGAACAGACAAAACAGCTTCAGTACGA
The DNA here is from genome assembly GCF_020738625.1 of Microcoleus sp. PH2017_09_SFU_O_A. Taxonomy (NCBI): domain Bacteria; kingdom Bacillati; phylum Cyanobacteriota; class Cyanophyceae; order Oscillatoriales; family Microcoleaceae; genus Microcoleus; species Microcoleus sp. PH2017_09_SFU_O_A. Next base: position 22,291 of record NZ_JAEQCF010000026.1, on the reverse strand, counting down.
GCGATCGCAAGCTGCGGCCGCCCAAATTAGCGCTTATCTGGATAACTTGCAGCGCCAACTCAATTATTTGTCAGAATTGCGTGGCCTAACAGAATTTAATACTGAAACTCAGCGCAGCATTCTTGAAGGATTAATCAATAGCAACAGCGCCTACGAAGTGGTGGGAATTTTAAACAGTAAAGGTCAAGTCGTACAAGTAATGTCGCCTTACGAATCATACTCTACATCTAGCTTAAGTTTAGCAGGTATTTCGGGAGATGCGCCTCTATTTTGGGAGACGTTTCGACAGGCTCAAAATTATGTTAGCTCGGTAGATGTCGATATGAAGACAACGGTTAATGTTGTTAATTTAGCCGTACCTATTCGTGACAGTAAAAATAAAATTGCTGGAGTATTATTTGCCAGAGTAAGTCTAAACTTTTTAATTCAAATTGCAGCCCGATCGCAAGTTGGAAAAACTGGATACAGCTATGTGATCGACAACCGCTCGGTGCTGATTTCGGAAACAGGAAACAAGGTTAATCCGTATTTACTCGGAGATTTGAAAGGGCGATCGTTTGTGGGAGAGTTATCGAAATTAGCTTTAGCTTCGGGAATGCAATCTCCGCTGGTTTATCGAGGCTGGCACGGGGAAGAAGTCATGGGAACGGGTGCGATCGTCCGTCGGGTACAGTGGATGGTGGTTGTAGAGCTACCTACAGCCGAAGCTTACGCTCCTGTGCGATCGCTCATCTACGTCATGGGTGCAGTTACCACCGTCAGCGCCCTCGCCGCCGTGGGCTTGGGAGTCGCTTTTGCGCGATCGCTCACAAATCCTTTAAAATCTCTAACATCCGCAGCTACTCAAATGACTAGCGGCATATTGGAAACTCGGGTAAATATTGCCTCATCTAACGAACTAGGAAAATTAGCTAATGCCTTCAACAGCATGGCCGGTCAATTGGAAGTATCTTTCACAAAATTAGAGCATCAAAATGCTCAATTGCAGCGACTTGACAAACTCAAAGACGAATTTTTAGCCAATACTTCTCACGAACTCCGCACCCCACTAAACGGCATTATCGGTTTAACAGAATCTTTGATCGATGGTGCTACAGGACAATTACCAGCACTGACTATTTCCAATCTAGAAATTATTGCATCTAGTGGCAGAAGACTGTCAAATCTCATCAACGACATTCTCGATTTCTCCAAGCTGAGACACAAAAATATTGAACTGCAAATCAAGCCCGTCGGCATTCGAGAAATTGTCGATATCGTAGTAACTCTTTCTCAACCTCTAATTGGCACAAAAAACTTGCAGTTGATTAATTCAGTCACTCCCGACATTCCCCTGGTGGATGCCGACGAAAATCGGGTGCAACAAATTCTTTACAACTTGATCGGCAATGCGATTAAATTTACCGACAATGGTACTGTAGAAATTTCGGCGAATGCGATCGGCTTGGAATCGCCGCAGTTGGCAAAAAAAGAAAGTTCAGTAACGAGCCAGCTTCTATCTTTAATTGTCAGGTCAAAACTGCAAATTACCGTATCCGATACGGGAATTGGCATTGCTGAAGATAAGTTAGAACGAATTTTTGAATCCTTTGAACAAGCAGACGGCTCCACTGCTAGAGAACACGGAGGAACTGGTTTAGGTTTGGCAGTTACAAAGCAGTTAGTCGAGCTGCACGGTGGCGAAATTCAAGTATCTTCAGAACTCGGTGTTGGTTCCCAGTTTACCTTTAGTTTGCCAATTTCTAAAAATCAATATCTCGATGACAAGCAGTTGCCAGCAACTGCTCGACATTCTTTAGTTTCGAGAACAGAAGAGCGCAAGTTGATAATTAATGAAGCTGCTCCACCAAATTTTAACAATAACAGTTCGAGTGCGATTAAATGTTCTTTGAAAAACAACAAAGTAAAAATTTTGATTGTAGATGACGAACCTGTAAATATTCAGGTATTAACTAACAATCTACTTCTTGAAAATTATACAATCGCCGAAGCTAGCAGCGGTAGAGAAGCTTTAGCTCTTATCGAGAGAGGCTACAAACCCGATCTAATATTGCTAGATATCATGATGCCACGGATGACTGGTTACGAAGTTTGCGATAAAGTCAGGGAGAAATTCACGGCTAGCGAATTGCCAATCGTCATGCTAACCGCGAAAAATCAAGTATCTGACTTAGTGCAAGGTTTCAATGCAGGAGCCAATGATTTTTTAACTAAACCTTTTCTCAAAAATGAATTGCTAGCTCGAATCAAAACTCACATCCGTCTCACAAAAATAAATGCAGCTTATGGTAGATTTGTGCCCCACGACTTTCTGCGATTTTTGGGACACGAAAGTATTGTTGATGTTCAACTAGGCGATCAAATCCAGAAAGAAATGACAGTTTTATTTTCTGATATTCGCTCCTTTACAACTATCTCCGAAGCTATGACTCCCCAAGAAAATTTTAATTTTCTCAACAGCTACCTCAGTCGAGTCAGTCCGGTAATTCGCGATCACAAAGGTTTCATTGATAAATATATTGGCGATGCGATTATGGCACTATTTCCTGAGTCGGCAGATGATGCTGTTCGCGCGGCAGTGGAAATGCAAAAACAAGTTATTCTTTTCAACGATCGCCGACAAACAAGGGATTACGCACCAATTACGATCGGTATTGGTTTGCACGCGGGCACTTTAATGCTGGGTACGATTGGCGAAGAAGAACGGATGGAGAGTACCGTGATTGCTGATGCGGTGAATCTCGCGTCTCGTTTGGAAGGATTGACTAAGGTTTACGGCTCTGGAATTCTCGTTACTGAATCAATTTTAGAGCGTTTGGGCGATCGATCGCAATATCTGTGCCGATTTGTCGATCGAGTCACCGTAAAAGGGAAAACATCTGCCGTGTCGGTGTTTGAAATTTATGATGCAGAAACAGAACAAAGCATTCAGCTAAAACAGGAAACTGCTGCTGTATTTCAACAAGGTATACAGCTTTATGTCGAGCAAAATTTTCCTAAAGCGCAAAAAATCTTTAAGAATATTTGCGAAACAAATCCTCAAGATAAGTTGGCAGCAATCTACTACCAGCGCTCTCTGAAACATCAAATGTATGGAGTTCCAGAAGGATGGTCGGGGATAGAATGTTTGGATGAAAAGTAGTAAAAGTAGCATCAATCTGAAGTCAGAAATTTTCAGGTCTTCATCGATTTTTCTGGAGCTAGTCTCAGTCATAATATATTCATACCGAAGCCTGAAGACCCAAAATGGGGAATTTCCCCGAAAATCCGCTGTAGAGTTCGCTAGGTTTGACTTCATAATCGAATATAATGCGTAAAGCTATGCGAAAAAAAACCTGGTTTCTATAAAAAATCTCAGGTTTGACAGCGATTCAGGAAACAACCTAGAATCAGGCTGTTATTGTGTAACTTTTGTTCAACTACAACAAGGTTTACAATACTTAACAGTGGTGTAGCTTCCCTCCGAGTATAAACCGTGTCTTTTAATCTAAATTAATGTTATGTCAACTTTTTCTCTCAATCGCTTAGCTGCCAAACTTTCAGGAAAAACGACGCTGCAAACTGTACTCATAGTTCCGTTTGTCTTGCAAGTATTTGCGGCAGTGGGAATTGTGGGATATTTATCATTTAAGAACTCTCAAAAAGCCGTGAACGATCTTGCAGATCAGTTAATGGGGGAAGTGAGCAATCGCATTGAGCAAAATTTGATAACTTATTTGCAAACTCCGCACCAGATCAATCAAAGCAAGCTGGATGCACTGAAGTTGGGTTTTGTGAACATCAAAGACTTGCCAGCTTGGGAAAAGTATCTGTGGCGGCAAGTGCAATTATATCCTTATATCAATTTTACCTCATTCGCCAATCGCAATGGAGAATACCGCACTGGCGAAAAGATGTCGAATGGGACTTTATTGATTAACGCCTCCGGCCCGTCTACCAAATTTAATTTTTATTCCTACAATACTAATGATACGGGCGATCGCACAAAAATAGCAGCCACCATCAAAAACTTCGACATCCGACAGAACCCTTTATACAAAGATGCCTCTGTAGCAGGCAAAACCACTTGGAGTTCAGTGGATGTCTCCTCGCTAGAACCCACACTGCTCCTCAGCGCGCTGCAACCAGTTTACAACAACCAGAAACAGCTAGACGGAGTATTAATTACTGCTTTACGTCTGGACAGTATCAGTGAATTTTTAAACAGCCTCAAAATAGGCAAATCCGGTCAAACTTTTATTATCGAAAGAAAGGGAACGCTGCTGGCAACTTCCACCCCAGAAAAACCTTTCCGCAACAAAAACGGTAAAAAACAACAGTTTCAAGTCAAAGAAAGCAGCGATATCGTAACCCAGAGTACAGCTAAATACTTAGAAAGTCACTTTCAAGACTTGCAGCAAATTACCGAATCGAAACTAATCCATTTTGAAATCAACGGGAAGCAGCAATTTTTAAAAGTTATGCCATTCCAAGATGGCAAAGGTTTAGATTGGCTCATTGTCGTCGTCGTTCCAGAAGCCGATTTTATGGAACAAATAAATGCCGGCAATAGAACTACAATCTTGCTATGTCTGGCAGCTTTGGCTGTAGCTACTGCGATCGGAATTTGCACTTCTCGCTGGATTACCAAACCAATTTTAAAATTAAAAGATGCAGCAATAGATTTGTCTCAAGGACAATTTGACAGAACTGTCAAGCTCGATCGTTCCGACGAGTTGGGCGTGCTTGCTACTGCTTTTAACAGCATGGCAGCACAACTGCAAACATCTTTTAGTGCCTTAGAAACTAAAAATACCCAATTGCAGCAACTGGACAAACTGAAAGACGAATTCTTAGCCAATACTTCCCACGAACTCCGCACTCCCCTCAACGGCATTATTGGGATTGCAGAATCTTTGATAGACGGTGCTACCGGAAAACTGCCAGAAACGACCAATTTCAACTTAGCTTTGATTGCATCGTCAGGAAAAAGATTGGCTTCTTTAATAAACGATATCCTCGACTTTTCTCAGCTCAAACACAAAAGTCTTGAACTGCAAACTAAGTCAGTCAACCTCCGAGAAATCGTCTTTGTGATTCTCAAATTATGTCAGCCATTGGTAGGCACAAAAAAATTGCAATTGATTAACTCAGTTGCTCCGGAATTGCCACCAATAGCAGCCGACGAGAATCGTTTGGAGCAAATACTTTATAACTTAATCGGCAACGCGATTAAATTCACTGAAAGCGGCACAGTTGAGATTTCAGCAGCATTGATAACGAGCCCTGAAGAATCATCACCTAATCCCCAATTGGCGATTACTGTATCCGACACAGGCATTGGCATCCCCGAAAATAAATTAGAGCAAATTTTTGAATCATTTGAACAAGCTGACGGTTCCACTGCTAGAGAATATGGTGGGACGGGTTTAGGGTTAACTGTTGCCAAGAAATTAGTGGAATTACACGGCGGTAAAATCTCGGTATCTTCAAGTGTAGGCGTAGGTTCCCAATTTATTTTTACTTTACCAGTCTCAGAGAGTCAGCCGGAAATTAACAGCAAACAGCCTGGTTTAACCGAGGGCGAGGAGATTTTGCTTGCTCCTGAATTAGACTCCGAATCATCTCTAGTAAATTCTACTATCTTAACCAAAAGGGACTTGATAGAAGAAGGTGAAAAAGTAAAAGTTTTAGTGGTCGATGATGAACCAATTAACATTCAGGTCATTATCAATAATCTCGCTCTGGAAAACTATGCGATCGCTCAAGCGATCAACGGCAGAGAAGCTTTAAATCTGATTGAATCAGGATTTAAGCCAGACTTGATTTTACTCGACGTAATGATGCCGCAGATGACTGGTTATGAAGTCTGTCGAGCAGTTCGCCAACAATACTCACCTTTAGAAATACCAATTCTGATGGTGACGGCCAAAAATCAAACGAGTGACTTGGTAGAAGCTTTTAACTCAGAAGCGAATGATTATATAACTAAACCTTTTATCAAAAAGGAATTGTTAGCCAGAATCAAGACGCAAATTAGTATGGCAAAACTGAATGCAGCTTACGGCAAGTTTGTGCCGCATGATTTTTTAGATTTGCTTGAAAGACCGAGTATTATTGAAGTCAAATTAGGCGACAATCAGGAAAAGAATATGACTGTACTTTTTGCTGATATTCGCTCTTTTACGGTACTTTCAGAACAGATGACACCAGCCGAAAACTTTGCATTTATTAATAGTTACTTGGGAAGGGTGAGTCCTGCAATCAGGGAAAACAACGGGTTTATCAACAAATATATTGGCGATGCAGTCATGGCTTTGTTTCCGACATCTCCATCAGATGGTGTGCGAGCAGCAATTGATATGCAAAAAGAATTGAGTATCTACAACGAGCAGCGAGAACAAAACGGCTTGTTGCCGATCGCGATCGGCATTGGTTTGCACGCGGGCAATTTGATGTTGGGTACAATTGGCGAGCGAGAACGGATGGAAAGTACCGTGATTTCTGATGCGGTGAATCTCGCGTCTCGTTTGGAAGGATTGACTAAGGTTTACGGCTCTGGAATTCTCGTTAGCGGTGAAATTATCGATCGCCTGGACGATTCAGAAACATACAACTACAGATTTGTCGATCGAGTAACGGTGAAAGGAAAGACAACTGCTGTGTCGGTATTTGAAATTTATGATGCAGAAACAGAACAAAGCATTCTCCTCAAACAGCAAACTGCGGAGATTTTTCAAGAAGCTCTCAATTTTTACTACCAGAAAAAATTTGTTGCTGCTCAAAAAGTATTTGAGAATATTTTAGAAATCAATCCTGAGGATCTGGTAGCAACGCTATATTTCAAGCGCTCTCGCAAGTATCGAATGTATGGAGTACCCGAGGGGTGGTCTGGGGTGGAAGACGGGGCGGAAAAGTAGGCAGCTTTTCTAAGGAAGGAGAATTAAATAACTTACAATTTTTATTGTTCTTGTGGGATGGGCGTCCCGCCCGTCTTTTCTGGACGGGCGGGACGCCCATCCCACAAATATGTGTAAATTATTTAATTCGCGCTCCTAAGGAAGAGGGTTCGCTTCGGCTTTGCTCTTCTGGTAAAAACAGGGATTCGGGAAGAAGACTTTAGTTGGGAGCATCTCAGTTTTGCAAGAAGCATTTTTTAAAGAGCGGACTGAAGTCCGTACTACGATCCTTTTTTGAGCGGGGACAGCACTATAATAAAAAATGCTTTTTTCAAAAATGAGATGCTCCCGAATCGATCGCATTGGTGTCAGCAATTAAAAACGTCCTCAGCATCGGGCGCGGTTGCTATAAAAGATAGGGCGCGCACGGCACGCCCTACTCTGTTTAAAATATGGTAGTACAAACTTTAAAATATAGTTGTACAAACGCCCAATTTATTCCAAGTTTTTGGGCCGACAATGCCATCAGCAGCGATTTTTTGTTGCTGTTGAAAACTGATGACTGCTTGTTGGGTTTTCGCGCCGAACGATCCATCAGTATCTAGGGAAGCTCCACTGACATTTAAAACTCGTTGGAGGTAGCGGACATCCTCATTTTGGGTGACAGCATCGTTGCGTTGGAGTAGGGGAAAATAACGGCAGGAAGGTAATTCAAGGCGAGTTGCGTTTGTGGTTTGCATGGTTGGATTCTCCATTTATTGTTTGCAAGTTGCGATCGACAAAGAAGTGCGGGCAAATGTTGGCAGTGATTTAACAAGGAGGTTCGCTAACGCAAGCGCCTAATTTCGTCCAAGTTTGCTGGCCAACAATGCCATCAACAGTAATCTTATTTTTCTTTTGAAAATTGATGACTGCTTGTTCGGTTTTGGCGCCGAAGAATCCATCAGTTGCTACGGGATATCCTTTTTTAACTAAGGATTGTTGGAGATAGCGCACGTCTTTATTGGCGGCAGGGCTGCTATCATTTCGTCGCAGTGTGGGCAAGGAAGAGCACATCGGTAATTGAGCGTGAATTTCGTTTGTGGTTTGCATGGTTTTATTGGGGATTAGTGGTTTGCAAGTTGTTTGAACCTGCTATTCCCTAGTTGTAGCTGTGGTGGAAAGTGCTTTAACAGTCGCTTTTTTCAGTGACGCTTGTTTGAGGTAGCTCAGATGAGTGACAGAAGAAACGAGGTTCGTTCAGTTGACAGTTGACAGTTGACAGTTGACAGTTGACAGTTGACCTGGGATAGCGACCTCTACCTAGAAGTCCGAGGATTGGAGTAATGAATCGTCTGATTTTAATTTCTACGCCAAAGAGAGAGGCTTTCAACCAATTCTTTAGCGTATTGAGATAGTGCTTGGTTATTTCATATAAAAAAATATTTTATATTGACGAAGATAATATCGGGATTTTTTGGTTCAAATTAGCTTAAGTATCGCTACTCGCAACTATTTTTTAATGACATATTCAAATACGAAAATCCCCAACTATTAAGATCTGGGGATTTTCTCGATATGGCGCACTTGAGCCAAGGTATGTAGTTGCGCTTCATCGCGCTCTTTCCTAATCTTATAAAGCAATACGGTTTACTTAACGCTTTTGATGAATTTCATCTGACGATTTTTGGATTATAAAGAGGTGAAGTAGATATTAAGAATATTTTACCACAGAGAACACAGAGAACACAGAGAGGGGAGGGATAAAAGGTTTTTTTACGACATCCAAAACCCTCGCAATACTCTGCGCCCTCTGCGCCCTCTGCGCCCTCTGTGGTTCAAAACTCTTCTCTTGATGGAGTGGATTGTATTTCAATACGGTTTACTTAATGCTTTTGATGAATTTAATCTGACGATTTTCTGGCAATATAGCCATTTTGGGCAAGTCAGATTTTTCTTAAGTCAACTGTATTGTCTTATAAAGAGCGCGCTGAAGCGCAACTACTTACCTAGTCAGTAAGGTTGAATAGACTTGCTGCACAAACAACCTATTTTTTTTCTGCTTCTTTTTCTGAAGGTGAAGGAGCTAGCAGACCGGAGATGGCGCCGATCGCATTACTGCCAATCACAACAAAAAGCGGAGGGATTTCCTTGCCCATGACAGAGAGTGTCATGCCAAAAGTAAGTGAAATCATAATCGATCCTGCTAAACTGCCAACAATTAGGCGGTAACAAAAGTTATCAGATTTATACATGATTAATTCAATTGCGAACGATAGTTGACTGCCAAAATTAATATTTATGTTGCAAAACAAATATAATTTGGCGATTTGATGCGATAAAGTTTAGATGCGCTGCTATCAATAGTCGAGTGTTCCCTCGCTCATCTGCCGTTGTCACAAACTTCTAGTATTGGTGCGGGAAATAAGCCCGCTGAATGCTCTATCAGTAATTGCCCAACAAGCTCCGCTGGCATTCAACCATCGCTGAAGTTAGCGGATATTTTCATTTTGGATAACGGCATAGTTTCAGGTAGTAAGTAACAATAACAGCCCCAACGTCATTTAATGTGAATTGCGTTTGTGCTTTGGATGGTTTTTTGATTTGACCTTGGTTGTTTGCGAGTTGCTAGACTTGCTATTCCCCAGTTGTAGCTGTGGGGAAAAGCGGTTTAACAGTCGCTTTTTCTAGTGACGCTTGTTTGAGGTAGCTTAGATGAGTGACACAAGAAAGGAAGTTGGCTAATATATTTTAATGGATGTAACAGATGGATGTTGAGAGTTGAGGGTTGAGGGTTGACTTAATTAGACATTCTATGAGGCCGCACTTAATTATGTAAAGTAGCAGGGAATAATTGTGTAGCGGAGATTTATATCATGAGGTACAATGCGTTAAATTGGGGAATTTGCGTATGTTTGACTCGGTGCTTTTTATTACATCACGCAGCCAGTATTGCTAATTTGCGCGGAATTCGCGATCGCCAATTAGCTGAAACTAATTACTAATTATGCTCAAATGCAACAATCTGCGGATTTGGGCTGGATCTCTGAGAAGTTAGACTATTTATTATGTTAGTGAAAATAATTAGTAGATCGATCGCAAAAATATCTGGTACTATGCCCCTCGGTTTAGCGTTGACATTGCCATTCGTCGTGCAAACTTTCGCCGTAGTCAGTATAGTTGGATATTTGTCGTTCAAAAATGGACAACAAGCAATTCAAAAACTTGCAGACAACTTGCAGGGCGAAATCAGTGGGCGCATTCAAGAACACCTCGCGCATTACTTAGAAAAACCTTATAATATTGTCCAACTCAACGCAGGTGCAGCTCAACTTGGGAAACTGAGACCTGAAGATTTTCTAGAAACTGAACGCTCCTTTTGGCAGCAGGTAAAAATATTTTCATCGGTGCGTCAAATCTATTTAGGGACGAAAGAAGGTCAGTTTATTGGAGTTAGTCGAGAGGAATCTGGTCAATTAGTTACCAGAATTACAGAAAACTTTCCCCGACGTTCTTTTTATGAGCTAGATGCTTTCGGCGATCGAACGAAGCTGTTGCGTTTTGAACCAACTTATGACTTGCGAACTCGCCCTTGGTACATTGGTGCAACCGCAGCCGAATCACCGATATGGACTGCGATTTATACATTTTTTCAAGGCGATTTGGGAATCACTGTGGCTCAGCCATTTTATGATAAGAAGGGCGACTTTCGTGGCATCATGGCAGTCGATATTCTTTTGGGTCAAATTAGCGATTTTCTTAGAAAAATCAAAATTAGTCGATCGGGTCAGGTATTTATTATGGAGCGATCGGGCGCAATAGTTGGCAGTTCGACGGAGGAAAAACCGTACATTACTGACGCCAGTGGCAAATTGCAACGCTTGCCAGCAATTGATAGCACAAATCCCTTAACTGCATCGGCAGCAAAACACATAATTAGTAGTTTCAACTTGAGCTTAGTTGAACCACCACAAAAGCTACAATTTAAACTTAACAATCAATCTAATTTTGTACATATTCTGTCCTATAAAGACCAGGTAGGACTGGATTGGTTGGTGGTGGTAGTAATTCCAGCAAACGATTTCATGGATGAAATCAATAGCAACACCCGCAGCACTATTTTACTTTGTATCGCTGCCCTATTTCTATCAATAATTATTGGAACTTTGACAGCGCGATCGCTCACAAAGCCAATTCTCCGATTAAACGCAGCAGCCAAAAACCTTGCGGGAGGAGAATGGGAGCACAAAGTTGAGCTGGATCTCGATCGCACCGACGAAGTAGGGCAGCTAGCCAAATCCTTTACCAGCATGGCATCTCAACTGCAAATATCCTTCAATACCCTAGAAACTCAGAATCAAGAATTGCAGCAACTCGACAAACTCAAAGACGAATTCTTAGCCAACACTTCCCACGAATTCCGAACTCCCCTTAACGGAATGATCGGCATTGCCGAATCAATGATTGACGGCGCCACCGGAACGTTATCAGAAATTCAACAACAAAACCTCTCAATGATTGCCAGCAGTGGCAGGCGACTCAACGAACTTGTTGACAACATTCTTGACTTTGCCCAACTCAAAAATCAGAAACTAGAATTGCAGCTTCAGAGTGTAGGATTGAGGTCAATTGTCGAAGTGATTCTCACCGTTTGTCAACATTTAACGGCTGGCAAAGATTTAGAATTAATTAATGCCATCGATTCAGATTTGCCATTAGTTTTAGCCGACGAAAACCGCCTGCAACAAATCTTCTACAATTTAATTGGAAATGCGATTAAATTTACGGAATCCGGCACGGTAAAAATATCAGCAGCAATTGTAGATACCGACGGCAAAACATCTCTGGGAGTGTCCCCGTCAAATCTCCCAGCATCAAACCCAGATTTTCAAATAGCTGTCACGGTTTCCGACACAGGAATCGGAATTTCTGTCGCTAATCTCGATCGCATTTTTGAACCATTTGAACAAGGCGACGGTTCCACAGTCAGGCAATACGGAGGCACAGGCTTAGGTTTGACACTCTCCAAACAATTTGTCGAACTCCACGGCGGCAAAATATACGCAGAATCCCAAATCGGCATCGGTTCGCGTTTCACATTTACCCTACCTCTTTCTCCCGAAACCATTCATCCTAGCGAAGCAGGAATAAATCGGCAGCTAGCATCGCCAATTCAGGATTCAGAATCAGAAAACAACAGAAATAAAACTTATCTATCCTCCAATTGGAATGTGCCTAAACCCGCTCCGAATCCAGTAAAGCAAGCCACTGCGCTATTAGAAGTCGAAAAATTTAAACTTTTGATAGTTGATGACGATCCGATTAACCTGCAAGTTTTAAACAATCACCTTTCTCTACAAAATTACAGTGTCATTCAGGCACTAAACGGCGAACAAGCCTTATCACTCTTGGAAAGCGGGGTGCATTTTGACTTAATCATTCTCGACATCATGATGCCCAGAATGTCTGGTTATGAAGTCTGCGCTAAACTCAGAGAGAAATACCCATCTCACGAGTTGCCCGTAGTGATGCTAACTGCCAAAAATCAAGTATCAGACTTAATAGCAGGATTTCAATTCGGAGCAAATGACTATCTAACTAAACCCTTCTCGAAAGACGAACTGTTAACCAGAATTAAGTCTCACATCAATTTATCGCAAACTAATAGCGCCTACGGGCGATTTTTCCCCGATGCTTTCTTAGACTTTTTGAAAAAAGAAAGCATTGTGGATATCCAATTAGGGAATCATGTCAGCAAACAAATGGCAGTCATGTTTAGCGATATTCGCTCGTTTACTGCCCTTTCCGAAACGATGACTCCGCAGCAAAACTTTGACTTTGTTAATGATTACCTGCGAGAAGTAAGTCCAAAAATTAGAGAACATCACGGCTTTATTGTCAAGTATTTAGGAGATGGGATGATGGCTGTTTTTCCCAACGGTGCTGACGATGCTGTCAAAGGTGGAATCGCTAAACTGCAACAAGTGTACGAATATAATGCCGATCGCATACACAGCGGATATCCACCGATTCAAGTCGGCGTAGGAGTGCATTTTGGTCACATGATGGTGGGTATAGTTGGGGAAGCGGAGAGAATGCAGGGAGATGCTTTTTCGGATAATGTCAATTTAGCCTCTCGTCTGGAAAGTCTCACTAAGTTATATGGAGTATCTTTGATAATTTCCGAGAAAGTTTTGGATAATTTGACGGATCGCGAACAGTATCAAATCCGTTTTTTAGATAGAGTAATTGTCAAGGGAAAACAGCAGCCAATTTCTATCTATGAAGTCCTCGATGCAGAAACAGAGTTGCTCAGGGAAATGAAGTTACAAACTCAGACTGATTTTGAACGGGGTTTAGAACATTATCGCTCTCACGAATTTAAGGCTGCTAAAATCTGTTTTTATCAAGTTTTAGCCGTTAATCCTGACGATAAAACGGCTGCACTGTATTTGGAGCGAGTCAATCATTTGATTGAGAGAGGCGTACCGGAAAATTGGTCTGGGGTTTGGACTTTAACTCAGAAGTGATATCGTAGTATCGGTAGATAGTAGATTTGCGGGTTTCAAACAACTTAAGAATTGAGTCAACGACAATTTCTGTAACGATGGGGTTAAAGTCGGTAATAAAGTCATCGGCTTCCAGATTGGCCCTAAAAAATTGCTTAGCCCGATCGCACTGATAGCGCATTTCGTCAAATCCCACAATTTTGACCATAAACGTTGCTAGGGGGGAGTTTTCCAAATCGGTATTAGAACTGCTTTTCGCCCGCCCATTTTCTAATAAATTGAATACTTCTGTTTCTAAAGGAGTTTGAGGTTGGTGAGGTTTCTCTATTTCAGGAAAAAAGCTTTCCAGACGGATGCCTTTATCGGCTCTATCTGGCAGTTCTCCCATCATCATGGCCAGAGAAACATCGAGTCCCAAACCGGAAGAAAGAGCTTCCAGTAGGGCGATAGCAGCCAGTTTGCACCCCAGATAAAGCTGGGAAATTTCGAGATTGTACCTAGCAGTAGTTTCCCAGCGCTGATATGTGCGATCGTCTGGGGTTCCCTCAAACTGCCGAAAAATCACCTCGGGCTTGAGATAAGTCAGAAAACCCTCCATCTTCAGCAAAGCAACTCGGTAGTCGCGAACCGTATAAAAACCGTAGCTGGTAATATTGTGATTAGTTTCCGGTAGTAAATTCCAGGTATTTGCCAAAAAATGGGCTGAACTTTCGTGAGCAAAACTAATTACATCCCGGTTGGCAATTCGCACAGCTTTTTTCACGGTTTCCCGTATTTGCTCATCAGTTAAACTGAGGTGAAACAGGCTAGTTATTGCTTGCAAGCGGTCATAAAGGCGCCGAGTTGGGGTTACTCCCCACTCGGCGGAGCGAAACGGAATTGTTTCTTCTATGCAGGCGACAATTTGAAGCAATTGCTCGCGCTTGAGAAATGGTTCGAGAGATTTTGCTGCAACTAAAGCGCTGAGAAATTCGTTTTGTCCGACGAAGGGATTGAGCACTTCTCCGGGTACAAAACCGAATATGAGCATTACCATTTCTAAGGTAGCATCAGCAGGGAGTTCAGATTGCTCCCGAATCCGTAGCTGTTTGTTAACCTCTTTGGTAACAGGAGTGATGTAGTAGCTGACGTTAAAGTTAATGCTGTGATCGACTTGTACGTAGACGATATCGTGAAATAAAGCTGCCAAAACCTCGATCGCATCTTGATTTCCCCCGACCTCAAAAATATGTTCGGGAGTATGGAAAAACCGCCAGGGCCCGGTCATCGGCTGAACTATAAGTTCGGCAATCCGAGCTAGTTCGGTTGGTTCGACTTCTGCGTTGAGGCGAGCGATCGCCCAAATCAGCTTTTCTAAGCATTGTAAGTATGCTTCTTTGCTATCAATCACAGTCTTTTCCACTAACATTACACCCACTTCTACCATCCTCTTATTGTTTTTATTTTTCCGTAAATTTGCCCCGTTTTTTATTTCTGAGTTTTTTTGAAGAGATTAACAGGAATTTAGGAAGCAAATACTTCCTTGAAATCAACTTAATTCCCTGTAGCAGATCTGCCTTGTTTTCCCAATCTAATTAGGACAAAGTATGATAAGTAAACCACATAAATTGCTAAACCTGTCAAACCCAAAAATCCCAAAAATTGAGGGCTTGCTTTAGCATGAAACATCTGTTTGTACAGCCAAGGCGGGTCAAACCAAACGCTGCAAAAAGGTTCGTCAATTACTTGTATTTGAGATTTAAAGGCACAGGTTAAGAAGGGAATTTGAGCTAGAGCGCCCAAACCGCTGTAAACAGTAATCGCCCACCGCCAAGCTGTAAAAGCCAGCTTTAAAGACGACTGCGGTCGATCGGCAATTTCGTCGTTTAAATCTTCCCAAAACCACAGACAAGCAGGAATCAATGCCCTCCCCATCACCGACGACACAAAGCTTACAGGCAGTGCAGCCATCATCAGGTAAAGTGTAATTGCCAACAAACTCGCCACCCGCCAATAAATCATCAACAAACGGGCGATCGCGTCAGATGAAGCAAAAACAGCCCAAATCAGCACTACCAGCGGGATCGAAATGGTTAATAACACCGACAACCGGTAA
Source organism: Microcoleus sp. PH2017_09_SFU_O_A (assembly GCF_020738625.1). Taxonomy (NCBI): domain Bacteria; kingdom Bacillati; phylum Cyanobacteriota; class Cyanophyceae; order Oscillatoriales; family Microcoleaceae; genus Microcoleus; species Microcoleus sp. PH2017_09_SFU_O_A. The sequence continues at coordinate 6,830 of NZ_JAEQCF010000026.1, read as the reverse complement.
TCCATCCACACAAGTGGTTGAAACCAAGGCCCGGTGGCTGCCAATAAAAGACTAAACATCTTTGGGAAAATATACTTACTTATTTCTGACAGATTTTACTACAAAAGCGCTCAAAAAGCAGGGATGAGATAAGACGGCGGTCTTTTTAGGTCTTCTTAGGATCGTGAATTAAATAATTTACACATATTTGTGGGATGGGCGTCCCGCCCGTCCAGAAAGGACGGGCGGGACGCCCATCCCACAAGAACAATAAAAAAAATTGTAAGTTATTTAATTCTCATTCCTTAGTTGCTTCATAAACCGATCAAAAAATCCCGCGCCAAAAGTTAATTTCGGCGCGGGATCGAAGGGAGAAAACTAAGTTGCTCGTTTATTCGTCGTAGATGCGGCACTCAGCAGCGTCAGGATTGTCATCGCAATACTTTTCAAAAGAATTCTTAGGTTTGACTTGCTTTTGGTGGGAAGCTTCAGCTTGCAGTTCTTCAACTGCGTCCCACGCTGCTGCACATTCCCCGGAAGTGGCGCCCTTCAAGTCACAGACGGTACGAGCGCTTTCTAGTTCTTCTTCAATTTTTTCTTCGATGTTGCCTGCGGGTGTTGTTGTCATAAACTTGTTGGTATGAAAGGTTTTCTTTTTGGATGTTAGCTTGTGTTTGACTTGCCGTTTCTGTCTGGCGATCTCAACTAATACTAGCTTGAGATGTGCTGCTGTGGCAGCCCAGATAGAAACCATCCCTAACTGCGATCGCAGCCGCCGTCTTTACTTCCTGCTTTGCCCAGATCCCGTCGGCGGGTTCTAGTCCACAGGCATGAATGCAGGTTGAGCTGACCTGACTTTTTATGAAAACATTACACGAAGTTGGTGTGTCAAACTGTATTGAGCTTTATCTTTTAAGATTTTGCTGAACACGGCTTTTAACACTAAACAGATTGAGTCGAGACTCATGTTAACTTATGTTAACACGATCGCGGACTGCGAGGGGAATCGATCGCCCCATAAAACCGTCCCGTCAGTGGCCTGTTCCGGTTAGCCTAAGTATTGTAAAACTTTATTAAAACTATAAGCAACAGTAAGCAATAGTAGTACCATATAGTCAGGAGGGCAAAATGAAACTACCCGATTACGCAAAAGCAATAGGCATCAGTTATACAACAGCTTGGCGGTGGTGGAAGACTGGCAAGCTACCACATCCGGCACGGCAAACAGAAAGCGGTTTAATTATAGTTGACTATTCGCCACAAAAACCACGTTCGGAGTTGAAACAAAATCGAGTTGCAATTTACAGCCGAGTCTCGTCTTCTGAAAACAAGGAAAATCTCAACCGCCAATCACTTCGATTAACCGAATATGCGATAGCCAACGGTTATCAAATCGTCAGAAATGTCAAAGAAATTGGCAGCGGATTAAATGACAACAGAAAACAACTAGAAGCTTTACTCCAACAAGATGACTACAATATTCTTTTAATTGAACATAAAGACCGTCTAGCTAGATTTGGCACACATTATCTAGACATACTTCTACTAAGATCAGGAGTTAAGCTAGAAATTGTCAATTTAGCCGACAATGGGCGAGATGAATTAATGCAAGACTTAGTGGCTGTTGTCACAAGTTTTGCTGCTCGACTTTACGGACAACGCCTGGGAGCACGAAAAACGGAGAGAATCATTGCCGAGTTAAAAAATGGAGAGTCTGAATGCAATTAGCAGAGAGACATATCATTAAATCCACAGAACATCGTTTCGCCACTATCGATCGGTTAGCCTTTAAATCAAAAAATCTCTACAATGCTGCCAACTACGTTATCCGCCAAAACTTTGTATACGGATGGGGGTATCTCAACTACAACAAAATGGCTCAGTTGATGAAATCTCATCCAGCATACAAAGCATTGCCAGCGAAAGTAAGCCAACAAATCTTGATGATATTGGACAAGAATTGGCAAAGTTTTTTTGCAACCGTTAAAGCTTATAAAATGCAGCCCACAAAATTCACGGGATGCCCAAAACTACCTAAGTATAAAGATAAAGTCAAAGGGCGAAACCTTGTTGTATACACAATTCAGGCGATTAGTAGTAAGCAATTACCGAAAGGAATTATCAAAATTTCAGGGACTGATATCTCAATTAAAACTCAGGTAAAACCAGAGAAAATATGTCAAGTTAGGTTAGTTCCCAAGTGTGATTCTTATGCGATTGAGGTAATTTACGATGAGCAGGAGTCCACCAGTGATGCAAATCAGAAAGAATCAGTAGCTAGTATAGATTTAGGATTGAATAATTTAGGAGCGCTAACTTCAAATCAGCCGGGGTTTGTCCCTTTACTGATTAACGGGCGACCACTGAAATCAATTAATCAATTCTACAACAAACGTAAGGCACATATACAGTCTCGATTGAAAGGTCTGCGCCAAACATCGCGTAGAATTCAGCGCTTGACTCGTTGTCGAAACCAGAAAATCGATAATTACTTGCACCATGCCAGTCGTGACATTATCAATCTTTTAAGAGAACTCAAGATTGGGACTCTGGTAATTGGCAAAAATGTACAATGGAAAAACGAGATAAATTTGGGGAAAAAAACTAATCAGAACTTCGTCACAATTCCTCATGATCGATTGATTGAGATGTTGGAATATAAGGCTGCATTAGTTGGGATAAGAGTGATGTTACAGGAAGAATCATATACTTCTGTCTCCAGTTTTATTTCTTTAGACCCGATTTCTGTTTACGGTCAGAATAGCGCCCAGGATGTCAAGTTTAGTGGCAAACGAATTAAGAGAGGATTGTACAAAACATCGAGCGGTCAATTAATTAATGCCGATGTTAATGGGTCTTACAATATCATGAGAAAAGCAATCCCAAATGCTTTTAGCAATGGGATAGGGATCTGCGTAGCTCAGCCGAGGCGGGTCAATCCGCTCGAAGTAAGAAAGAAGGGGGAGGGACTTCATGCCTCCTGTGTCATGTAATAAATGACTATACTTTTACAAGCTATAGAAATAGTTTTTATAGAGAAGTTTGCCTTATGTACGAAAACCAAATGCAATGGGTCAGTGCTTTATCAACCCGTCCGTCTTTAGAATCAGCCCTGAAAGAAGTTGTAGAACAAGCCGATCGCGAATTAGAAGGCCCGGCAGATTTAGCCCTGATCTTTATCTCATCTGCCTTTGCTAGCGAGTATTCTCGGCTGATGCCTTTACTGCGAGAATTGCTGCCCGTGCCCGCGATTTTGGGCTGCGGCGGGGGAGGAGTCATCGGCACGAACCGGGGCGGGCTCACCGAAGAAGTAGAGGGTTCTCCCGCAGTCAGCCTGAGTTTAGCCCGCTTACCTGGAGTAAACGTCAGAACTTTTCACGTCGGTGCAGAAGAACTGCCGGACTTGGACAGCCCCCCGGATACTTGGGTGAATGTCTTGGGTGTGCCTGCCCAGGAAGAACCGCAGTTTATCATCTTGGCAGACCCATTTTCCTCACAAATTAACGATTTGCTCCAAGGACTCGATTATGCCTATCCGGGCGCGCCGAAGGTAGGAGGACTGGCCGGCGGGGACGGTGCGGGCAGAGGTGCGGCGCTGTTTTGCGACTATCAGTTGTACCGAGAAGGGACGGTGGGAGTGGCTTTGAGCGGGAATATAGTTCTGGAAACGATCGTCGCGCAAGGCTGTAGACCGATCGGGCATCCTTATCGGGTGACGGAAGGAGAGCGCAATATTTTGCTGAAACTCGAAGAACAAACCGACGATATGGGCAGCAGGGGCATCGAGCGATCGCCCTTAGACGCCCTGCGAGAGTTAGTTCAAACTTTGAGCGAAGCAGACAGAGAATTAGCGCAGCACTCGTTATTTGTCGGCTTAGTCAGCGATGAATTCAAGATGACATTAGAGCCTGGGGATTTTTTAATCCGCAATTTGTTGGGTGTAGATCCGAAAGTGGGGGCAATTGCGATCGGCGATCGAGTCCGTCCCGGACAGCGCATCCAATTTCACCTGCGGGACGCCCGCACCTCCGCAGAAGATCTAGAAATGCTGCTCGATCGGCATCAGCGATCGGCCGAGGACAGGGGTACATCCAGTGCCGGCGCCTTGATGTTCTCCTGTCTGGGGCGCGGGGAAGGGCTTTACGGTCAATCGAACTTTGACTCGCGACTGTTCGGCAGATACCTCAAAAACATCCCCTTGAGCGGCTTTTTCTGCAACGGCGAAATCGGCCCTGTCGGGGGCAGCACATTTCTGCACGGTTACACCTCGGTATTCGGGATTTGCCGCCAAAATTCCTAATTTTGTTGACTGTTGATGGTTGATATCATCTCAAATCCGGTGGCATCGGAATTATTAGCCAAAATTAGGAGACGGCAGTGCCGTTTCCCTACAATATTATTTTCGGTAGGGAAACGGCACTGCCGTCTCCTCGCTTGTCATTCCGATGGCATCGAAATTGATATCAAATCCGGTGGCATCGGAATTATTAGTAGCCAAAATTAGGAGACGGCAGTGCCGTTTCCCTACAATATTATTTTCGGTAGGGAAACGGCACTGCCGTCTCCTCCGTTGCTTTTGACCAAAAAATAAAAGCGGCAGTCACCTGCCGCTTTTAGCTTTAACTAGATATCCGGAAACCTTAGAAACTAAAGGTTGTCCGCAGGACTCCTACCCAGATATCTTCGTTGTTTTTGTTGTGTTCCGGATTCAGAATCACGTAAACGCCGGGTGTCACCGAAATAAAGTCATTAACTTGGAAGCGATAGAAACCCTCTAAGTGATAAGAGGTGTCGCGATCTCTTCTGACATCGCTCTCAGTAACTTTTGGCGGTACACCGGCAATAAAACCGAGGAGGTTTCCAGGCTTGCCAAAATCTGGCAGGGCCAAGAAAAGAGCACCATTCTGAATAGTAGCGTCTCGATCTGCGCCACGTTCTTGGTGAGCCTTGGTGTAACCGTACCAACCACCCAACTGGAAGCGCGGGCTGGGTTTGAGGTTAAGTTGTACCCCAAAGTTATCTGATGCAGTCGATATTTGACCGAAGGGACGGTTAGCCAAGGCACTGCCTGTGCCGCCCATGATCGCAACATCGCCACCCCGATTGTATTTCCGGTTGTAAGTTGCACCAATGTCAATAAATTTGCTTAGGGAGAAGTTGAGCTGACCCAAAGCGCTGAAAGAACCGTCGAAAACGCCCCGGCCATTAGCTGGGTTGGGAGCATCGCCGTCGGAGGCAAGATAGGCGACTGTGGCTCTCACGGCGCCAAAGTTGTATTTGATAGCAGCACCTGCTCCTTCGGGGCCGCGGAACACTGCTGGGTTGTAACGTCCAAACGCGGAGATAGCGCCGCTACTAGGACTTTCTAAGGGAGTAGTCAGTTCGGCAACGTCATCGAGCCTCAGTCCTTTCGGCCCGAACCAGACTGTAGCGTTGCCTGCTGGGAAGCGATACCACAATTGATCGAGGGAGAATTGGCTGCCGTCTTCGCCGGTGAGGGCGACGCGAGCCATGTTTGTACCAGTGGCAGTGGCTGCACCGTAGTTGGCGACGTTTCTAGCTTGCAAGCGGGTTCTGAGCAAGTCTTTGCCGGTGAAGCTGGTGTTGAAGTTCAACCGCACCCGGTAGCCGAGGGTGGTGGAAGTTTTGTCGTCGCGCAGGCCGATACCATCTCCGAAGCTGTCGCTGGCGAGAAAAATGGCTTCTCCTGCCAGTTTGGTTGTGGTGGAGAACTGGTTGGCTTCGAGTTCTGCGGTGCGAGCTTCCAGACCGTCTACTCGTCCGCGCAGGGTAGCGAGTTCGGCTGCAAATTCTTCTTGCAGGCGTTGCAGGATGGCTAAGTCGTCTTTGGTGACGAAGGTCGATGTTGCCGAGCTAATTTGCTTGGTTACTTGGTCTAAGCAAGCGTTGACGCCGGCTGCAAATTCGTAGCGAGTCAGGGCGCGGTTGCCGCGGTAGGTGCCGTCGGGATAGCCTACGATACAACCGTAGCGTTCGACTAGCGATTGCAGGGCTTGGAATGCCCAATCTGTCGGCCGCACGTCGGAGAGCTGAGAGACCGATGTCACTTGGGACATGGCTCCAGATGGTTCGGCGGGGAGGGCTTGGGGTGCTGCTGGGACGATCGGGCCACCCATGCCTGCGGGTGCTGTTTGAGCAATTTCTACCTTGGCGGCTGGGGTGCTAGCAATTGCTGGCACTTCAGTTTTGGCGGTTGCTGTCGGGGTGCTTTCCACTGCCAAGTCTGAGGCTTGGGGCAATGGTTGGGCTGTGGTGACAGCAGGTAGGGGAGCGATCGCTGCCGCTGTGGTGGCGGGGGCGATGGGCGCTGCTGTATTGATGTCGATCGCTGCTGTTTGCAGTTCTGTGGCGCTGGTTTCTGGTGCGATTGCTGCCAGTTTTTCGGCGTCTGCGGAGTTGGCGATCGGGGTTTCGGCCGCCGGAGCGATGCTGTTTAAAGCCAGCTTTTCTGGGGCAGCAGGGGTTGCTGCAACTGGTTCTACAATTTTTGACTCAGATGGCTGTGCTGTTGCTACCTGGTTGGCTTCAGCGGTTGCGGTCGCTTCAGTAGCGATCGCAGCGGTACTGACGACTGATGATAGCCCCAGAATTGCCGGGGATACTAGAAGTAAATTCCAAAAAGTTCTGTTCATTTTCCTCACACCTTCACACTCTATTCAACTCGATTCAACTCGATTCAACTCGATCGGCAATGCCCAACTGATACTTTTTGTGGTTCATTGCCTGTTGACATTGACACTCCTCGACTATCAAGGTACGAGGATTCTTGGGCTGAATCGTGCCTCTACCAACAATGTCAGTTTTGGTCTTACAGTTTCATGTCTAGTCCG
>NZ_JAEQCF010000154.1:0-5713 GCF_020738625.1 Microcoleus sp. PH2017_09_SFU_O_A | reverse complement strand
AAGATTGTCGAAAGCATATTGAGTTATCTTCTGGCAAATTCCCGCTTCTTTAATCCATGTAAACTCAGGCTTTACATGATTGTTAAAGAATTTCTTGAGTAGGTATTTATTAGGCTTCAATCCATCTTGATCAAGGTTGCTCCAAGTAGCCAATCCCCAGTTATAAGTAAACCTCACTATTCCAGCGTGTTTGCTCATGACTGTTGTCTGACTCTTGTGCCGGCTTTAACTTTGTTTTGATGGATAAAAGCATTGCTCGACATCAACACGCTAATTTCACCGATAACCCGACCCCGAAACATCCCAGCGCAAGCGAGTGTCTTTACTGACAATCCAAGGTTTTTTGGGAATCGCGCAGGGTTTGAACAAAATGGTACATCGTAGATTTGTCTACAAGTGTACCACCTTGTCTATTTAATCGCTAGCTAGGTAGTAGCTCAGGCGTCGCTTTCAATGTGAATAAACAACAAACCCATTACCACAACCGGCATCAGCCAGCAAACAACCGGAATCAAAATCCAAGGCAAGAAAGAAGCAGCGTAGGAACCTGTCATATCAAAATCTCCAAACTAAAGTTAGTGTGTGGCAACAGGGATATTTGGGAGTGGAGTCTAATTGTTGACTAAACCCCGGAAAATGGCATCGATGCCGTTAAAGTTTTCGAGTAAGAAGTAGGCAGCAAAGACGCCGCTCATTCCGCCAATGAAGAAACCAGCAGTGAGCTGGCTCCAGCCTTCGCCGGTTTTCAGGGCTTCGGGAGTCATGGGATTGGCGCTCGGGTAGCTGCTATTGTCATTTTTGAAAGAGACTAAACCGTAGGCAGACATACCTGTTGTGCCGAGCAGAACTAAGACGAGGGCTGTAATTAATCCGCCGAGATTAGCTGCTTCTGGATAATCCCGCAGTGGGCCTAAGACGATTTGGGGGCCGACAAGGAAATAACCGTGTGCCAAACCGATTTCTAAACCTCGAACTAGGGGTGAGAGTCCTTTGCGGTAGGCGGGCAAATTCCCAATGAATGCTTGTGTGAAATCAGAAGCACTGATGGGAGTTGCGAGATGACCCGTGAAGGGGTCGCCGTTAAAGGGTTTAATAAGCTCTGCATCTCTGGGATCGGCCATATTCTCTTTTTCCTCGCTGTGCGTAAAAATTGAGGCGTTCAAGTCATATTTTACGCAGGGACGTGTTTCCTATTTGCATAATTGGCAGCTAGCTTTAGAAAAGTTCACTATTCTTTAGTTTTGGGAAGAATTTTTCTTTTGTCTCCTATACCAGAAAGCGAGTCGATCGGGCGACACTCCGAAAAAATAAGCAATAATTACTATTTGATTGATGGCGGTGGTTTTGAGTACCCCAAGCTGCTGCCAGCGGCGGGCGGATGTCAACACGGGCTCGGGTACGATTTGGATGCGGCCTTGTTTTTTCAACCGGCGTACAAATTCAAAGTCTTCCATGAGGGGCAAGTCAGGAAAACCGCCGATTTGGTCAAAGATAGCTGAATAAAGAAAAATGGCTTGATCGCCGTAGGGCATTTGCAGAAAGTGCGATCGGCAGTTTACTCCTATTTCTACGAGCAGCAGACAGAGCGTGCGGGCATCAATCTTGAGTTCAAAGGCCCCGGCGACTGTTTGGGGTTTGGCTAGTGCAAGGCGTGCGCCAGAGTCGTAGCCGGGAGGCAAAAGAGTGTCTGCGTGGAGAAACAGCAGAATATCTCCAGTAGCCAAGGCCGCACCTGCATTCATTTGAGTGGCGCGGCCTTGGCTACTGGAGACAACTCGGACGCCCAAAGATGTTGCTATTTCTGCGGTACCGTCGTTGCTGCCGCCATCGGCGACGATAATCTCAACATTTTTGGCATTTTGGGCGGTGGAAATGACTGAGGCAATTGTAGCTGCTTCGTTTAAGACGGGAATGATAATGGAAATTTTGAGATTGAGATTTTCGGGCGGCATAGAGAATCGATCACCGCTGGAGAGAGAGAGGGCGGGTTTTGTACAAAGCTTATCTGTTATTTCAACAGGTAGCGACAGTTTGATGGCTGACACATGGGGCGGATAGAAACCGGGTTTCTACGAATTTTACTCTCTGGTCACGATAAATATACGAAGAAACCGGGTTTCACTCTTGTCGCAAAGTGCGATCGCGAACTTGCCTTTTGAGTTCCTCGTCTGAAACCCTTGATTTCCCGCAGGTAATTCCTGTGTCTGGCAAGCGTTGCCCTCGTTCTCGATCGCCCTGAAACCCTGATTCTAAGATTGACAATCAAAAACTGTCCCTAGTTTGATTATTTACTAATTTATTTGCTAATTTTTGGCTTTTTCTCGCGCTTGCGACTATTGTCGCAAGCGCTGTCTAACCGCTGCATTTGGTTAGACAAATACATTTACTATAGTATGACGTTGTGGTTTCACAATCAAGTATTTTTTATGATTTATAGATGACAATTTTTAATGAATCAGAGAAGTTAAATATAGTTTATTTATTTCAAAATACTAATATCTAAACGCAGCAAATCCTCCGGCAAATCTATGTCTGCAAGAGTGGGAAGATAAGCAATATTGAGGTCAAGATTTTGGGCGATCGCCTGCGTAGAAGAAAATACCTCACTGGTTCCCCACTTAATTCCGCTGAACAATTCCGGTATCGATCGGCGCAGCCCGATTAGATAATAACCGCCGTCTGTTGCCGGGCCCAAAACTAAATCGTGCTGGCTCAGTTTGTCAAAAGCTTGTGCCATGATTTCTGCTTTCAGATCGGGACAATCAGTTCCTATAATTGCAGCTTTGTCAACCCCTGAATTAAAAGATTTTTGAAACGCTGCTGTCATTTTTGCCCCCAAATCGCCGTCTATTTGATTTTGATAAATAATATCTGTTCCCAACCAGTCTTGCATCTGTTGTTGGTTGCCACCTGTGTGGTGAATTTCCACTGATAATCGGCGGGAGTTTTGAAGAGAGAGGGCGCGGGCGATCGCCTTTTGGGCCATCAATCGGTGCAGGTTGGCAGCACCTGTTTTTCCCAGCACAGGAATTAGTCGAGTTTTGGCTTTGCCCGCTTCGGGATAGCGGGTGAAAACAATCAGTTTTTCGGAAATCATAGATTATTCATAATTTTTAAAGAAATGACCTAATGCAGTCCCGGACGCAGGGGGGGCTAAAAACCCGGTTTCTGCGCCGCCTGCGTCCACAATAATTTTTCGGAGAAACCGATTTTTTCGCGTCCGCGATTACTAATTTAATCCCTGGATTCAACCCATCCTAAAACACTGTCAACTGTCAACTGTCAACTGTCAACTGTCAACCGTTAGCTCATTTCTAGCATTCGCTGGATAGGTTGCAAGGCTGCTCGTTGCAGTTCTTGAGACATAGTAATTTCGGGGGTTTGATTTTTCATAGCTAGATACAATTTTTCCAAAGTATTTAATCTCATGTGCGGGCATTCGTTGCAAGCACAGGTATTATTGTTAGGAGGAGCGGGGATGAAGTGTTTGTGCGGTGTTTGCTTTTGCATTTGGTGAATGATTCCCGGTTCAGTTGCGACAATAAAAGCTTGGCTGGCACTGGATTGAGAATATTTGAGCAAAGCGGTGGTTGAACCGATATAATTGGCGTGGCGAAGTACCGGAGGTTCGCATTCTGGATGGGCGATGATTTCGGCTTCGGGATTTTCGATTTTGAGTTGAACTATCTTTTTTTCTGAAAAGTTTTCGTGGACGATGCAGGCTCCTTGCCAGAGTTCCATGTGTCTGCCGCTTTGTTCGATGACGTAACGGCCGAGATTGCGATCGGGCCCAAAAATTATCGGCTGATTTTCGGGAATTTGGTTGACAATTTTGACGGCGTTGGAGCTGGTGCAAATTATGTCGCTCATTGCCTTGATTTGGGCGGTACAGTTAATGTAGGAAATAACTAAATGGTCTGGGCGATCGGCTTTGAAAGCTGCAAAGGCTTCGGGCGGGCAACTGTCGGCGAGGGAACACCCAGCATTTAAGTCTGGTAGCAATACTAATTTGTGGGGATTGAGGATTTTTGCGGTTTCTGCCATGAAATGAACTCCGGCAAAAACTATGACATCGGCGTTGGTGTTGGCGGCTTTGCGGGCAAGTTCGAGGGAGTCGCCAATGAAGTCTGCGATGTCTTGAATGTCGGAGTCTTGGTAGTAGTGGGCGAGAATGACGGCGTTCAACTCTTGTTTGAGGGCGTTAATTGCTGCAAACAAGTCGTCGGGCAGTCTGGTTTGGGTCAAGTTTTGAGCAGGTGCGGTGGTAAACACAGTTAAAATATTCCGGGGAAGGTGGCGGCTGGACTTAATATTTTGAATTATAGTTGAATTCACCAAAAACGGTGGTAAGCGGGTGGTTGGGTTGAAATAATCTAAAATCTAAAATCTAAAATCTAAAATTGGCTGGGGGAGAGTGCAAAAATTGGTCGCTGTTTCTTATGCTGAAGAAGAAGGGGCTAGGGATCGATCGCGCATGACAAATCAAATGAATCAGACTAAATCTATCAAAATTGCGGTGGTGGGGGACGTTCACGATCGCTGGGAAGCGGAAGACGGCGAGGCCCTGAAGCATCTTGGCGTTGATTTGGCGCTGTTTGTGGGGGATTTTGGGAACGAGTCGGTGGAGGTGGTGCGGGCGATCGCATCTTTGGACATTCCGAAAGCAGCAGTGTTTGGGAACCACGACGCTTGGTACACGGCGACGGAGTGGGGCCGCAGTCAGTGTCCGTACGATCGCGCCGTTGAGAATCGGGTAAAACAGCAGTTAGATTTAATGGGAGAAGCCCACGTCGGTTACGGGAAACGGGATTTTCCCGAATTGGACATAACGGTGGTGGGAAGCCGCCCGTTTACTTGGGGAGGTTCGGAGTGGAAGTACAACGATTTTTATTCGGAGTGGTTTGGCGTAGAAAGTTTTGAGGAGTCGGCGAGGCTAATTGCAGGGGCGGCGGCAGATGCTGATTGCGAAAATGTGATTTTTCTTGGTCACACGGGGCCGACGGGGCTGGGAGAGGCTGCTGAAGACCCCTGCGGGCGTGATTGGAAGCCGTTGGGAGGGGATTGGGGCGACCCGGATTTTGCTGAGGCGATCGATCGAACTCGCAGCGCCGGAAAGCACGTACCGCTGGTAACTTTTGGTCATATGCACCATCAACTGCGACATACTAAGCACGAGTTGCGGAAGTCAGTGGTGAGTGCGAAGGGTACGGTGTATTTGAATGCGGCCAGCGTACCGCGAATTGTGGAGAAAGAGTGCTCGAAATTGCGGAATTTCTCGATCGTCCTGCTAGAAAAAGGAACAGTGTCGGAAATGTCTTTAGTCTGGGTAGGGGAAGATTTCGCGGTGCAAAGAGAACAAATTCTTTACCGGCAGACTGAATCTGCTACTGCTTGTAGTTAGCGGCAATTGCTGGTATGATAAAATCTATGCGCCTGGAGAGGTGGCAGAGTGGTCGAATGCGCCTGACTTGAAATCAGGTGAACTGAAAGGTTCCGTGGGTTCAAATCCCACCCTCTCCGTTTTTGACAACTACGAAAAGAACTGGCAAAAAATCACCCCTGCGGGGGTGATTTTGCTTACCATGTAATTTTTCTAGCCAACTTACTCGATTTAAGAGGCCTCCACAAAAAGAATGATCCAATAGCTATGTGGGTTTAGCGAAAATTTCCACAAACCATTTGTGAAGATTGGGCAGACGATTTATCTGGGTTT